>USIU01000147.1 GCA_900554745.1 uncultured Leuconostoc sp. | reverse complement strand
TGTTGTTTTTCCGGCATCGGGGTGCGAAATAATCGCAAAAGTACGCCGATTTTTTAATTGTTCTTGAAAGTTTTCCATAATCTCTAGTTTACCTGATATAGCGGTGTTTCACAACAAAAAAAGCCCCCTATACGGGCTTATCATTATCATATCAATCAGACTACGTTATACGTTTTTACCTGACACAGACAAAACCTCACGACCAGCTAGAGCCTGCACGTCACGATAGTTCTCGGGATAACGTGCGTGAAGCAAGGCGGCATCGGTCGCCGTCATCGCAATCGGATTGGCCAAAACTAACCACGTGACGTCTTGACCAAGTGGTGGCGTCGTCAACGATCCGACATATCGATAATAGGCCCGATCAGTAGGCAATAAAGCAACGAGTGTTTGCGCAGCGACTGACCCATTTAAAATCGCTTGAATCGGAGTAGCTGGCGCGTCAGCTGTCACGTCAGCAAAAACAGCTAAGACCAACACGCGCTCACCCTGTAGAAAGACAAAATGAATTTCGGCATCGTGACGTTGCCCGTCCATTAAGTGTTCCGCACCATCGTGAAAATGAAAACGTTCCAACTGCCACGTTTCCCCATCCAATTGCAAAGTGCCATTCACTAAGAACTGTTCCCCAACAATCCGATCATCATAAGTCGTTTGGCCGCGAAATGTTAAGGTCATCGCTGACGCCATTACCGGCTTACTTTGTTGTTGCTGAATGTCAATTGGTGATTGAAATGGTGTATCATCCGCTTGTCGCCACGTATTTTGCTGCTTGTAGTCTAGGTGTTGCATGTGCTGCCCCCGATAGATTTACTATCTATTGTATCAGATAAAAAGACGAACATTAACAAGTCAAGGAAATCATATCCCACAATAAGCGGATATCCTGTATAATAAAATGCAGATTGAGAAAGAAAAGTGACGCACATGCAACTTGTAACAGCTGCAGAAATGCAGAAAATTGATAACTATACCGTAGAAGCAATTGGGATGCCACAAGATGTACTCGTTGAACGTGCTGCAATGGCAGTCCTAGAGGTTATTGGGTCCGGCCATTTTAATCTAGAGCACATCCTTGTCCTAGCCGGTCTCGGCAATAACGGGGCTGACGGTGTCGCCATTGCCCGCCTACTACACGCACAAGGTTTCAACGTTTCCTTACAATTTGTGGGCAACGTGGCCCGCGCTAAAGACGCGGTCCAACGACAACTCGCCATCATCGAAAAATACGGTTTGGTACGTGCCGAAAAAAGCGATTTTAACCAAGCAACGCTGATTATTGATGCCATTTTCGGTACCGGGTTGAACAATATGCTGCCCGAAGGCTTGCAAAAAATGATTAAAGCAGCCAATCATATCGAAAAAACTGTGATTGCCGTTGATGTGCCAACCGGCATTGATGCTTCAACTGGTGAAGTCCGTGGGGCCGCGCTTAAAGCCCACACAACCGTCACCTTTGGCTACAATAAGTTGGGTCTCACCCAAAAAGTTGGCGGCCATCTCTCTGGCCAAGTAGTTGTCAAAGATATTGGTCTCTTAACACCGCCAGATATGACTTTTTCAGTCCCTGAACGTCCATAACACCTCTTGGCTAGGCGAACAGCCTAGCTTTTATTTCCCAATACCAAGAACAGACGTTTGTTAACACGAACGCATGACCCGATAATTTTACGATGATAAGACCAAAATCGCACAAAGTTGCCCTGACTAAAGCACGCCGGCAAGAAACTTGGCAACAATTAACTGCTGAACAGCAAGCCGTACTGATCCAACACATTCGCTACCGCCAAACCTCACTCATGATGGATCGCCAACTTTTTGGGCGTGATGGTCAGTGGTTTTTCAAGGCGTATCACTATAACGATGCCTATGATACGCCAACGGCAAAACAATTATACTGCGCCTGTGGTCGCCGCCTTAAACACCAATATGTACTAGAAAATCGGCAAGGCACAGAAATTCGGTTAGGTATCACGCACTTTGCCGATCATTTGGGTATCCCTGAAGCCGTTATGAAACAACTCCAACGGCAAATTCATCACATCAACTTTGGTCTCGATGAAATTTTGCAACGTATCCGTCGTCATGCTGGTCTTAACCCCACCATGCAAGAATGGTTTATCACCCATCATCAAGACTACCCGGATTTACCAGCTGATGCGGTAGCCTTTGTCTCGGCCGGCTTACCCTTAGAAAAACCCGTCCAGGCAGAAATTGTTCGTTACTACAAACAAGCCACCTATCAACCCAAACCTCGCCGCCCTAAACCAGCTAAGCTCTCCAAAAAAGCTTGGACGGCATTGTTTCAAGACATTTAAAAAAGCTTTCAAACTAGCGTTTGAAAGCTTTTTTATTAGGCCATGTGGAGCAAACCAGCAGCACCCAAAATCAAGAAGACGATACCAATCACAATTCGGTACCAACCAAAGGCCTTGAAATCGTTATTTTGAATGTAGCGCAACATGAACTTGATGGCAAACAAAGCCACCAGCCATGACACAATGAAGCCCACAAAGAGCACACCGAGTTGCCCACCAGTAAATGAGCCACCATGTAGGAGGTACATCCCTACTTTCAGGATGGTCACCCCAAACATCACTGGAATCGAGAGGAAGAATGAAAATTCAGCCGCCACAAAGCGTGAAGCGCCCAGCAAAATTGCGCCGAGAATCGTTGCACCGGAACGTGACGTTCCTGGTACTAATGAGAGTAATTGGAACAAACCGATGAACAATGCCATTTGATAGGTCACCTTGTTCACATCCGTCACCCGTGGGGCAATCCCTTTCTGGCGATTTTCAATCACGATAAAGGCAATACCGTAAATAATCAATGTCGCTGACACCACCCATGGATTAAGCAAATGCGCATCCATAAAATCATTCAACAACAAACCAAACACAATAGCTGGCAAAACACCAACAACCACTTTCATCCACAAACGCCAAGTTTGGAAACGTTCACGTGGTGTTTTTTGGGCTGAAAAAGGATTCAATTTATGGAAGTAAAGTTGAATCACCGCAAAGATCGCCCCCAGTTGGATAGCGTAATCAAACACAGCCGTAAAACTCTTGGTCCAAAGCGCACCACCGGGAATTTGCATCAAAGATTCTGCCAAAATAATATGGCCGGTTGATGAGACGGGCAAGAATTCGGTCATCCCTTCAACAATCCCAATGATAATTGATTTGATAAAGTCTAACATAAGTTAATCATTGTGTAGCTGATCTGTTCACAACTACAATTCCTTCCAATTTAACTTTCTTTATTTTATACTATATTCTTGCGCCTCGCCATAAAATGTCGTCACCAGCATTTTTTTACTAAAAAGTGTTGCACAATTTTAAATCTCATGATATTATATTATATGTTGTTTGAAACAATACAACGACATGGACAGTTAGCTCAGTTGGTAGAGCAACGGACTCTTAATCCGTGGGTCCAGGG
>USIU01000146.1 GCA_900554745.1 uncultured Leuconostoc sp. | reverse complement strand
CGCTATGCGCTGGTTCGAATCCAGCAGGGGCAATCCTAAAAAACCGGCATACATCACGTATGCCGGTTTTTTATTGGTTTATGATTTTGGTGCGTGTAACACTAAGCCGTGTTCTGGTGTGCGGGCGTTAATGACGATGTCTTCTACGCGGAAAATACGGGTTAATTGTTCTGCCGTAAAGAGTTTCTTCTTTTCCGCAATTTGACGGAGTGATTTGCCCGTACGAAGTGATTCTTTGGCAATCTTAGCGGCTTCTTGATACCCGATAATGGGGGCCATTGCTGTGGCAAAACTGGCCGATAGATCAATATCTTGAGACAAACGGGCTTTGTTACTTGTAATCCCATCAATTGCGTTGACTCTTAGGGTTTGCATGGCAGCCGTCAAATGTTCGATGCCGGCAAACAATGACCGAAAGACAATCGGTTCAAAGGCATTAAGTTCTAACTGGCCAGCTTCTGCGGCCGCTGTCACGGTGGCATCAAACCCAAACATTTCAAAAGCCACTTGGTTCACCACTTCTGGAATAACGGGATTGATTTTACCGGGCATAATCGATGAGCCAGCCTGTGGCGCTGGCAGGTTAATTTCCGACAAGCCTGATCGGGGGCCGGAACTCAGCAAGCGCAAGTCGTTTGAAATTTTAGACAAACTCATGGCGAGTGTTTTCAGGGCACCAGAGAGGGCGACAAAACAATCAAGATTCTGGGTCGCGTCAAAGAGATCGTGGGCTTGAACCAAAGGTAAGTTGGTAATGCCGGCCAGATTAGGGACAATATGCACTTGATAATGATAACTGACGTTAATACCAGAACCGATGGCTGAACCACCCATGTTCAGGAGATACAGAGCGTTGCGTGCAGTTGTAATCCGCTCCACATCACGCCGCAGTGGCTTTAACCAGGCGTGGAAACTGTTGCCCAAGGTCATTGGGACAGCATCTTGGAGTTGGGTACGACCCATTTTATATGTGGCCGAAAATTCATCGGCTTTGTTGCCAAGTGCGTCAATCAAGGCGAGTAATTCAGTAAATAATGGTTCAAGGAGACGGATGAGGGCGATTTTACCCGCACTAGGATACGTGTCATTGGTGCTTTGTCCCATATTCACGTGGTCGTTGGGATGAATATAGCTGTAGTCACCGCGTAAACGACCAGTTTGTTCTAACGCAACATTGGCAATAACTTCGTTGACGTTCATATTGGTTGAGGTGCCGGCACCGCCTTGAATATCACTAATTGGAAATAATTCTGGTTTGAACGGCTGGTTAAGTAGTTGCTTAGTTGCCCGCACAATATGTTTGGCCACTGAACGATCTAAATTGCCGGATGTGGCGTTAGTTTGAGCCGCGGCTTGTTTAATTTCCAAAAATGCGCGAATTAACTCTGGGTGTGTCACTTGGGTTGCAATTGGAAAATTGTGCAATGCCCGTTGCGTGTGAATCCCATAATAGGCAGTTTGAGGAATGTTCAATGGACCCAGTGAGTCAGTTTCGGTACGCATGATGATCTCCTTATTAAATTGCTATAGCTATATTCTATATCGGCGAACAGCTAGACCAATTAAACATGTTATCTATTATGACATGCGGTAGCGTTGATATAACAACACATTTTGTTGTAATAAAATTTAAACCAAATAAAAAAAGCGTGTGCTAACACGCTTTTTATTGCGGTTTGACATCGATCACACGTACGTGATCGTCAGGCTCACCAATCACAACGCGGTCGACAACATCGGTGAAAAGACCGTGTTCGACAACACCCACCATTTTAATGAGTTCATCGCCGAGGGTACGGGGATGATCAATCACAGGTAAATGTAAATCGATGAGGAAATTAGCCGAGTCTGTGCGGACAGGGTTACCATTTTGGTCAAGTCGCCAAGTGGGTTGGAAGCCTTCGGCCGCAAAACGTTTGAATAATTGGTGCGAACCATAGGGAATGACTTCAACTGGCAAATATTGATTTAACTTGGGCACTTGTTTGCTGGCATCAATCACCCAGATGTTTTCGCGAGAGTTAAACGCCACAATTTTTTCCCATAAGAGTGCGGCACCGCCACCTTTAATCGCTGAAAAATCATCAGAAATTTGGTCGGCCCCGTCAATGGTTAAATCAATTTGATCAACGTCATCAACGTTATACATGGGGATCCCGAGTTGCGCAGCATTACGTCGTGTCTTTTCTGACGTCGCAACACCAACAATTTTGAGATTCTCGTGTGCCACGCGGTCACCCAAGGCGTTGATCACATGGGCAATTGTCGAACCAGAGCCAATCCCAACGACCATGTCATTTTGGACAAATTCTGCGGCCCGGCGGCCAGCAATCAGCTTTTGTTGTTCTTGGGTCATGGCTTGTACTGAATCTCCTGGTACTTATCTGGATTATAGAAGAAGGCCTTACGGGCATAACTGCAAATCGGATGCACAGTCATCCCGTTTGCACGTGCTTCGTCAACGACGGCATCAAGAAGGGCTGCCGCAACTCCTTGACCACGTAGTGCGGGGTCAACAATGGTTGACTCGACCGCGTAGGTTTGACCATCATTGATGGTTGAGTAAGTGATTTCAGCGAGACGTTTCCCGTCTGCTTCTAAAAAGTAACGACCGGGTTCATGTTGAAAGTCCATCATGCTTCTCCATTTCGTAACGATAGGGTGATTGTCCATCACCAGTGATAATCTAACTTATTTTATTATACCGCAGGACAGGGTTAATGGGGATGATGCGTGGTAAAAATTGGCGGCAGCGGGAATGGTTTTACCGTATAATACAAAGTAAAGACATTTGATTAAATAAATGGAGGAAGACGACTCTATTTTTGGCTAGAGTCGTCGATAATGAACAATGCGTGGATTTGAAATTGTCTCAACAAAAGCGAACGACGGGCTTAATTTGCCAAAGCGGAGTACGCAAGCAGCGGCGGGGTATGATTTTGAAGCCGCAGAAGAAATTGTGATTCCCAGTGTGTTGAGCAATCCTTTTTTTCGTGGCTTAAACATCTTATCACTCGGCAAATTAAAAAATGTGCGTGAGGATGAGGACTTGCAAGGCCTACTCAAGCCTGTGCTTGTGCCAACAGGCATTAAGGCTTACATGGGCGAAGGAGAATATTTGCAATTGGTATCACGTTCCAGCGGACCGATTAAAAAGCGTATCATGATGCCAAATGCGGTGGGGATTGTTGATGCTGATTATTATAACAACCCAAGTAACGAAGGGGAAATTTTCTTCCAATTCATTAATTTTGGGCTTAAAGATGTCGTGATTAAAAAAGGCGAACGGATTGGGCAAGGGATTTTCTTGCCATATCTGTTAGCTGATGGGGATGATCAAGTTGAAAAAGCGCAACGTCAAGGCGGCTTTGGCTCAACAGGTCAGAATTAGGCGATTAAATAGCTGATACAATCCTATCGTTAATTATCAGAAATAGTTGGTAAGGGGCCGCATATGCAACAGAAAATAGGTGTTTTAG
>USIU01000145.1 GCA_900554745.1 uncultured Leuconostoc sp. | reverse complement strand
AATTGGCGGGCGCCACACACTTAATTTCATCTTTTAAGAGTTCAGTGACTTTGACATTTTCCGAAACAGGGAGCAAAGTAAACCCAAGATCCAGTTCTTCATAGGCGACGTGCTGGCTAATATCTGAAAAATTACCTTGTGTTAGGGAAACGGCGATATTGGGAAACTGTTTTGAATAATTACGGAGAATATCCGGTAACCAATTAATGCAGACACTACTAAAGGCACCAATTTTAATGATCCCGGATTCCAGACCTTGAATCGCTTGCACCGTTTTTTCAAGTTCTTTTTCTTCGGCGAGAATTTTTCGGAAAACAGGGTAAAGCTGCGCGCCGTTCGTTGTCAAAGAGACTTCCGCCCGATTACGAATAAAGATAGGGAAGCCGTATTTTTTTTCAATTTGATTAATGGCATGACTGACGGCACTGGCCGTAATATTAAGTTTTTCAGATGCTTTTTGAAAGGACTTTTCTTCAACAATTGTGACAATCGTTTCATAAATGAATGTGTTCACAATAACACTCCTGATTTTTCAATGGGCCATGTGTTTCGCCCTGAAGATATGTTGTTATTATTATCGTACCACACTTAATAATCACGGGATATAGTCTGATATGACAAGGATTAAACCGATTATTTTTGATCCTTTTTTGCCTGAAGAACGGTTGATTTTGTGCTATAATGTCCTCATGGAAATGCATATTAGTAAACGAATTAATATATTACGGGCGATTGTGATGGGCGCCAATGATGGTATTATCTCAATTGCTGGGGTTGTTTTTGGTGTCTATGGGGCGTCAATGAATGCTTGGGCAATTTTCTTAGCTGGATTGACGGCCACCATTGCGGGGACCTTTTCAATGGCGACGGGGGAATATGTCTCTGTTAACTCCCAGCTCGACTCTGAACGTGCAGCGCGTGCCCAGCAGATTATGGCGTTAGATCAACATTTTGATCAAGAACAGGCCCACCTAACGCAGCATTATTTAGCTGATGGTATCACACCTGAGCATGCACAATTGTTAGCGCAGCAAACGATGCGTCAAGATGCTTTAAACGAAACGTTACATGCCCGTTATGGCATTGATGATGATAATTTAATTTCTCCGATTGAAGCGGCGGTAGCCTCGATGATTGCCTTCCCGTTAGGCGCCATTCTACCGATGGTTGGGATGACGCTGGTACCAGCGCCGTATCGGGTCATCACGACGTTGGTTTTTGTGGTTTTGGCACTCGTGCTAACGGGTTATTTTTCGGCCGTTTATGGCAATACGCCGAAAGCACGGGTGATTTTACGGAATGTGTTGATGGGATTAGTGACCATGGGGGTTACGTATCTCGTTGGTTTACTCATGGTTGTGTAACATGACAAAAAAGAAATTATCATTATCGGAAAGATTAAATATTATTCGCGCAGGTGTTTTGGGTGCCAATGATGGTATTATTGGTGGTGCCGGCGTTATTCTAGGCGTTACGGGCGCCACGACAAACAATACGGTGATTTTTGTTGCGGGTATTGCGGAAATGTTTGCGGTGGCCTTTTCAATGGCCTCTGGTGAATTTGTGTCTGTTTCATCGCAAAAAGATACCGAAAAGGCAGTGGTTGCCAAGGCTGAGGCGTTATTGATGACGCAACCGCAAGTGGTGCATGACGACATTGCCGCGTATTATGAACAGCGCGGTGCGACCCCACAATTAGCCGCCCAAGTCGCTGATGATTTAATGGCCAAGGATGCGTTAAAACACTACGTGCAAATTAAGTATGGCATCATCGTGGGTGAGTATCTGAGCCCGTCTCATGCGTTAGTGTCCTCATTTATTGCCTCAGTGTCTGGTGGTATCTGGCCGTTGCTTGCCGTGGCGTTTTTGCCCCAAGATTATAAAGTGATTGGTACCGTCATCGCGACACTTTGGGCGCTTTTCCTAACTGGTTGGTTGAGTGCTTGGTCTGGTCACGCGCCGAAATTACCAGCTGTTATACGCAATATTTTAACCGGTGTCATTACCATGGGCTTTACTTATTGGATTGGGACTTTACTTAAATAAAAAGCTGTGTCAGGATCCTGACACAGCTTTTTGAGTTGCGGCTTCAAATTCCCGTGGTGAGGTGTTAATCGTTTACTTATCATTTTTTCAGACGTATAATCGAGTAAAACTGACTGACGGAGAATGTGAATGGCAACGATTTTGGCACTTGAAAACATGACGAAATCATATGGCACACGTACGGTACTTGATCACGTGCGCTTAGAAATACCATCAGGGCAATTATTAGGTTTGATTGGGCCATCCGGTTCGGGAAAATCAACGGTCATCAAACTGTCACTTGGGATGACCCAAGCGGACAGCGGCGAAGCGTTTATTTTTGAGACGCGGATGCCCAATCGCAGTGCACTCGCTCGAATTGGATATATGGCGCAAAATGATGCGTTATACGAGACGCTGACGGGTTATGATAACCTTAAATTTTTCGCTCAAATGCGTGATGTGCAAGCGGTTGACGCTGAAATTAGCCGAGTGGCCCAAATTGTTAATTTAACAGCGGACTTAAACCAACGCGTTAGCGGCTATTCAGGCGGGATGAAGCGCCGGTTATCATTAGCCATTGCTTTGCTGGGGGAGCCGGATTTATTAATTTTAGATGAACCGACGGTCGGCATTGATCCGGCCTTGCGCTTGCAAATATGGACTGAATTGCGACGGCAACAAGCCAATCAAAAAACAATTTTGATAACTACCCACGTGATGGATGAAGCGGAAAAAGTCGATCGGGTGGTGCTTTTGTTTGATGGCCGGATTATCGCTGATGATAGTCCGACTGCCCTTAAAACACAGTATGGTGTCGCGACAGTGGAGCAAGTATTCTTGGCAGCGGAAGTTGAGGCTACAATATGATGAAAAGCTTGGTCATTGGACAACGTATTTTAAAAGAATTGGGGCAAGATAAGCGGACGTTAGCTTTGATGTTTTTGGCCCCACTATTGATTTTAACGTTGATGAATTTTATCTTTAATACCAACACGACCCCACATGTTAACATTGGTACGGTAAATCTCCCAACTGTTGTGGCCAAACAACTAGATCAGGTCAAGCAGGTGACACGCACAGGTTATGCAACGGAAACGGCTGCCCGGGCGGCACTAAAATCCCAACACGTCGATAGTATGATTGTCTACCAACAGGCGACGCACACATATCAGGTTACGTATGCGAATTTGGATGTCAATAAGACAACTTTAGCCAAAACAGCGCTACAAAACACGTTACTGCATGACAGATTGGAAACATTGTTACAGGTCGTCGCCATGTTACCACATCAATCAGCCGGCATGGCCCAACTGCAACCAACGATTAAAACAACCTATTTATATGGTGACAGTCAGACCCGCTATATGGATACCGTGTTGCCGATTCTAATGGGGTTCTTTGTCTTTTTCTTTGTCTTTTTAGTGAGCGGCATGGCGATTTTGAAGGAGCGTACAACGGGGACATTAGCTCGCCTATTAGCTACTCCG
>USIU01000144.1 GCA_900554745.1 uncultured Leuconostoc sp. | reverse complement strand
GTACAGATGTTGTGGCACGCATTATGGAACAAAAATTTGGCATCCAAATCGGCCGTACAATGTTTGCTTTAGATGCTGTGGTGCTTCTCTTGTCTTTAGTTTATATTGATATCGTGCATATGATGTATACCTTAATTGCTTCATTCGTTTTTGCGCAAGTCTTGGGACTGACCCAGCAAGGCGCGTATACAGCCCGATCATTTATGATTTTCACAGATTATCCAGAAGAAATTTCACATGCCATTATGGCAGAATTAGAACGTGGCACCAGCTTATTAAAATCTGAAGGCGGTTATTCTCACCGTGAACAACGCGTGGTATACGTCGTGGTTGACCCATCTGAAGTCAATACCGTTCAACATATCATTGAAGAGATTGATCCAAAGGCCTTCGTTTCAATCTTTACGGCGCAAGAGCAATTGGGTGAAGGTTTTTCATATCTACGCCCCAAGAAAAAATATTTTTTCTTCTAAAAAAGGATGCCCAACGGCATCCTTTTTATGTTAAATCTTTTTGCATATGTGTATAGTGGTGCGTCCCAATCATGAGGTCGCCTGTTGCCACAAATCCCAATCGTTGGTACAATGCCATCGCTTCAGGGTTTGAATCATCGACGTTTAAGCCAATAACGTGGCGATTTTCTTGTTGTGCCCGCGCTTCGGCGGCCTTGAGTAATGCCTGCCCAACCCCTTGACCGCGTGCCGAAGACATCACCACGACAGAATCAATATACCATTCGTTCTCAAAGACTTCCGAATCTTCAAATAGCCAGCGATGATAACTATAACGATCCGCCAAGACCGTCTGCACAGCCGTATCTAACACGGGCTCATCCGCATCCGGATAACCAAACAAGACGCCAATAATCTGTCCTGCATCATCTTGAGCGACTAAAGCACGACGATAGTGATAACGGGCTTGGTCTGACTGTGTCACGGCTAAGCGCCAAGCTGTTTGGACATCCGCTACACTTAACTCATCATAGATTACCAAATCCATAGCATCAAAAATCGTTTGTTCTAATTGTAAAATTGCATCCTGATCAGCTGCTTGTGCGTCACGAATTATCATGCAGTACCTTCCTCCGGTTGAATCATCGTTAAGCCAATACGTTGGCGTTTTTTATCAATCTCGACTACCCAAACGTCGACAATATCCCCAACGGCAACAATATCAGCCGGCGTTTTCACGCGATGTTTCGCCAGTCGAGAAATATGCACGAGACCATCATGTTTGACACCAAGGTCGACAAAAGCCCCAAAATCGACGACATTGCGAACAGTCCCTTGTAATTTCATCCCTGGTTTAAGATCGTCAATATGCAAGATATCTGATTTCAATAACGCGCCGACCATTTCAGATCGGCCATCACGGCCAGGTTTTTGCAAACTTGTCACAATGTCATGTAGTGTTTGTACGCCAATCCCTAAAGTATTCGCCGTTTCTGGCGTATCTAATGCCCGCAACGTCTGATTAGCTGCCGGTGTCGTTAACGCATGCGGTGCTATTTGCGCTAAGGCGAGTAATGCCTGAGCCGCTGCATAACTTTCTGGATGAATATCAGTATTATCCAAAAAGTTATCACCAGATACAATACGCAAGAAACCGGCGGCCTGCTCATACGCTTTGGGTCCCAAACGGGGCACTTTTTTCAACGCCATCCGGGATTTAAATTCCCCATTTTCCTCACGGTAAGCCACAATATTTTGCGCTAACGTTTGGTTCAAACCCGCAATGTGTGTCAGGAGGGCTGCACTGGCAGTATTTAAATTAACCCCTACTTGATTAACGGCAGTTTCTACAACCGCATCAACTTGTTCATCCAAGGCTTTAGTATTTAAATCATGCTGGTACTGGCCGACCCCCACCGACTTTGGGTCAATTTTGATGAGTTCAGCCAGTGGGTCTTGAATTCGGCGACCGATTGAAATCGCTGAACGTTCCTCGACTTGCAAATCAGGAAACTCTTGCCGCGCAGCATCAGAGGCTGAATAAACTGATGCCCCCGCTTCATTCACAATTGTATATTTCACGCCTTGTGGCAGATTGGCTGCCACGAACTCTTCCGACTCGCGAGAGGCAGTGCCATTGCCAATCGCGACTAACTTCACGCGAAAAGCGGTCACGAGTGTTTTAAATATCTCGGCCGCCGCTGCACGTTGTTGCGCATTAGCCGGCTTGTGCGGATAAATCACCTGCTTTTTCAGAAATTTACCTTGCGCGTCAATAATGGCCAACTTAGCACCAGTTCGGAAGCCGGGATCAAACCCCATCACAACTTGTCCCTTTAAAGGCGCTTGCATAAGTAGATGATATAAATTTTGCCCAAAAACTTGAATCGCCTGTGCCTGAGCGCCTTGGGTCAAAGTTTGGCGTACTTCACGTTCAACCGCAGGCTGAATAAAGCGCTTATAGGCATCTTCAATCGCACGTTGTAATACGACACCGCCTTCACCAGTTGCGGCCTGTCCTTGACGACTTGTCGTTTGCATAAAATGATACATACGCGCTTCAGGAAAATCAATTTTAACGGACAAAACACCGTCCTTTTCACCACGATTAACCGCTAAAATCCGATATTGATTGTGGGTTAACGTTTTGAGGGGTTCATTAAACGCATAGTATTGGCCATAGACTTCCTGCGGATCTTTTTCACGCCCACCACGCTTTAACGTTGCCACAAGGGCACCATCGCGTTGCATACGTGTCCGTAACCACTGTCGATAGGTCGCATTTTCACCCAGCTGTTCAGCTAAAATTTCATGTAAGCCAGCTTGGACTGCGGCCACCGTTGGCAAATCATCCGTTATAAATTCAGCATAGTTGATGGGTGCCGTCAAGTCTGACATCACCCGGTCAGCTAATGGTTGTAAGCCTTGCTCACGGGCAATCATCGCTTTCGTGCGCCGTTTTTGCTTATAAGGTAGGTATAAATCTTCTACTGCTTGTAGGGTCGTCGCAGCTTGAATGGCAGCTTGCAATGCCGGTTGCAACTTTTGTTGTTCATGGATCGCTTTTAAAACCGTATGCTGGCGGTCCACTAAATCCTGGACTTTTTTGGCCGTTGTTTGGATCGCACGAATTTGAACTTCGTCGAATGCGCCAGTCATTTCCTTACGATAACGTGCAATAAATGGTACGGTTGCCCCATCGTTTAATAATGTTAATGTGGCTTGGGTTTGCTTTTTTGGCAACCCCAAATCTGCTGCCACGCGATCCGCCAAATCTGTTGGCGATAACGCGTTTAAAACCAATTCTGTCATGTGTGAATTCCGTTACTCTCTTTTCGCTATTGCCTCATTTCATAACAAGACAACACCTTTCATTCTATCGTAAGTGACCCCAGGCAATCAAATCGTGCTGATTGGCAATTGATTGTCTGATTAACCACGCAAATCGCCTTGTCGGTACCCAAGATACCCAAGGACAACAAAACCCAACGCAATCGCCAATACAATGCCCCATGATACCCAATCAATTGCTGATAGCGGCGTTTGGGCAACCCATGAACTCGGCATAGCTTGAATTAGCCATTCTGGCATTTTGAGCATTTTACCTAAATAGAGTAGGTA
>USIU01000143.1 GCA_900554745.1 uncultured Leuconostoc sp. | reverse complement strand
CTAAACGAGAACAGTGGCAGGCAAAATACGATTCAAAATGTTGGGGAAACCTTAGCGCGGTTGCTTAATCACGATAATACGATTAAACAAGTGATTCAAATGAGTGATGGTCCGGTGGCAATTGATACGGCACTGGCAACAATTTAAGCTGTATCCATACAAAAACCCAAAGTGCCATCACTTTGGGTTTTCTTGTTGGTTAAGTTTTTCAAGTTCTGCCAGAATTTTGCGTTGTAAAGCAATTGTTTCTTCGTTTTGCTTTTGCAAATGCAAGGCGTCAGCGTGGGCTTGATTGTAGCCCCATTTATTGACAGGATCGACGATCAACGTTTCGTTAATAAAGCGAATCGTGAAGAAAACAATTGTCGCAATCAAGACTGTGGTTAATAGGCTGCTGGCAAATTCAGATAAGGGCTGCGTAAACCGATTATAGTAAAGGGTGTGCTGCGTAGAAAAGAGCCAAATTCTCGTAAAATCAAAGAGACCAAAGACCAAGTTAACCAATGCCTTAATGGTCGAACCAAAGCTGTTACCAACAACCACTGAAATCACAAACGTAATCAAGTTAGGTGCAAACAAAAATTGCTTAAATTGCCCCAATTTTTCAGTGGACTTGGATAGCATGTGATTTGTTTGTTGTTGAATAAATTTTCTTGGATTTTTCATGAGTAACTGATGATTCCTAACAAATATAGTAAGCATAAGTATAACAAATCTCACCGTAACATGCCAAATTTTCTCAACAACCTGGCTGATTATCACCATCATGACATGTTATCATCCTTGCCGTCATGCCTTGCAATTTGTTGTGATACGCGTAGACTTGAACTATGTGCTTTAAAAAAGTAAGGAGATGTATATGCTATATATTGTGGGCTTGTTATTGGGTGGGATTGCCTTAGCGAACCAATCACCAATTAATGCGCGCTTGGGAGCGGCGCTGAAATCACCATTTCGATCAAGTTTGGTGTCGTTTACCGTTGGTTTTGTGTTTCTATTGATCATTTTTTTGGTGACTGGCCAGCAGGTCAATTTGACAGAACAACAGCCGTGGTGGATTTGGACGCCGGGTGTTTTTGGCGTTGTCTATTTAACATCAAATATTTTATTATTTCCAAAGATTGGGGCCATTCAGGCCATTGTTTTCCCGATTGTTGGTCAAGTATTGATGGGATTGATGATTGACACGTTTGGTTGGTTTGAAGCTAAGCAACTCCCCATGACACTGACGAAAGCTGGTGGCGCAGCGCTGTTGTTATTGGGCGTTTATATTGCCGTTGTCTGGGCTAATCGGCGTGAATTGACACGGGAAAATACGATTGATAAGTCAGAAGAATCCACGGTCGAATTAAATGCTTGGCGCAGTTGGGGTGTCATTGCTGGCGCAGTGTCATCAGCACAGCAGGCCATTGCCGGTAAGTTGGCCGTGGCTTTAGGCTCGGCAATCGGCGCTGCCATTGTGTCCTTTGGGGTGGGGATGGTGATTATCTTCCTGGTCGTCTTGTTGCGTGATAAGCGTCTCGTCCCAAATCAGCCGATCCCCAAACAACCCAAATGGGTGTACATCGGCGGCATTTTGGGGAGCCTCTTTGTTGTGGCTATGGCGGTGAGTGTGCCAGTACTTGGCGCGGGCTTTGCGGTGATGGTTGGCTTAATCGGCGCACTGGTTGGGTCAATGGCTGTGTCACATTTTGGTTGGTGGCAATCACCACGTCAGGCTGTATCCTGGATGAAGGTACTGGGGATTTTGGTGATGGCCGTTGGCGTGGCTTTCATTAAGCTGGGCTAATCAAAGACGTACGTTATAATGTTTGTTCAAGCACGCTTATCGGTAACAGATGCGCGTGCTTTTATGATTGCTGAGTAGCACTTGTTAACAATAAAACAACAAGTTGTGCTATAATACCTGTATAGCATAAACCAACAGGTTAATAGAAAAGGACAACTATCATGAAATACGCCATTACTGCTGCAACGGGTCACTTTGGTCAATTAGCTTATCACTATTTGCGAGAATTAGTGGCTGAAGAAGATATCGTACTTATTGTGCGTAACCAAGAGAAAGCCAAAACATTGTTTGAAGGGGCCGATATCCGTGAAGCCGATTACGACGATGTTGAGGCTTTGACACAGGCCTTTGCTGGCGTTGATCGGGTCTTATTCATCTCATCACACCCTGGCGGACCAGTCCCACGCGCAACCCAACACCAAAACGTGATTGATGCCATGGTTGCTAATCATGTTTCATTTGTGGCTTATACGAGTTTCATCCAAGCCGACAAATCAGTGAGTGCGTTAGCGCAAGACCATTTAGCTACGGAAAAAGCGTTGGCAAAGGCTGATATTTCCGCTGCTATTTTAAGAAACAATTGGTATCTTGAAAATGAAATGGGCTTCATCACCACTGGTGCTAGCCAACAAATTACCGCTTACTGGGCATCAGGTCGTGCTGGTTGGGCCTTGGAGCGGGAATACGCGGAAGCAGCCGTTAACGTGTTGGTCAGCGATGCGCCAAAGGCCGTTTATGAATTTTCTGGTGTTTTGGCTGATTATGCGACGCTTGGTCAAGCCTTAATTGAAGCCACTGGACAAACGATTCAAGTGGATCAAGTGACGCAAGATGAGTATGTTGCTATCTTAGAAAAGCATGATTTGCCCCATGATTTGGCTGTGTTGTTTGCGTCATTCCAAAGCCCAATTGCAGAAGGGTCACTGGATGTGGCATCTGATGACTTAGCGACTGTATTGGGTCGTGATTTAACCCCATTACCAGCCGCTTTGAAAGAAATTCTATCACGACAAGCATCATGATAGTCGGGAGGATTTGCGCCTAACATGCGTTTTTCTTATAAATTAAGCGATGCGATCCATATTTTAACCTATATTGCGCTGAATCAAAACAACGACTTATCAAGTAAAATGATTGCAGCTAGCATCGGGGCTAATGCTAGTGTCGTGCGGGGTTTGATGTTGGACTTACGGGCAGCAGGCTTACTCGCGACGCGTCAAGGGGTGGCGGCACCGGCGTTGGCACAGCAACCAGAAACGATTAGTTTGTATGATGTTTACCAGGCGATTAATATGACGCATCAATTGTTGCACATTGATCCCAAAACCAATCCAGATTGTTTTGTTGGTAGCCGTATTCAAGACACATTGAATCATTTTTATACTGAAATTGAGGCGGCTGCTTATCAAAAAATGCAGGCGATTTCGCTAGCTGATGTGATTCAAGACCTTGTGACAAATGACCAGCAATAAAGTTAAAAGCACCCACAAATTTGGGTGCTTTTTCATGTATACTGATTAAAGAACGATGACGATTAAAAATTTGAGTGAATAACGGGCATCGTATTGAAATGAAATAAAGGACAGTGTTTGGCACTGTTTTAAGATGGTGAACGAATGTGATAGCAACAAATATGACGCAGGCAAACTACAGCGAAGCCGACATTATCAATGTCGCGACCGATGCTGGTCGCTTGTTACTCCTTGGTGGGGCGGAATCTTTTCGGATTGAAGAAACAGTTGAACATATCGGGCAATCTCTTGGCTTGCCGTTGACTTGCTATGTCACGTTAACGGCGG
>USIU01000142.1 GCA_900554745.1 uncultured Leuconostoc sp. | reverse complement strand
TTATGGCTAGGGATTGGCCTGCCGTTTGTGTGCTATTTTATGTGGGATGCGCACTTGTTAGACCGGCAGGCGCACCAAGAGACAACTGCGATAACACAGATTTCTGGGCGCCTCTTACCAGATGATATCACGGTTGAGGGGGATACGATACGTGGTCAGTGTCGACTTGATCACAGTGGGGAAACAGTGATTTTTTTCTATCAAGTCAAATCTGAGCAAGAACAACAACGGTGGTTGGCCATTCGACAACCAGTTCAACTTGTCGGTCAAGGGACATTAAAACGTTTGATGCCGGCAACAAATTTTAACCAATTTGATGCCCAGGCCTTTTATGCTACCCAGCATATCACGCATCAAATGATGTTATCCCAGTGTATGCTCACCCAATCTGCGAGCACATCGCTTGGGCAAAAACTTTCTGATCCATTACATTGTTGGCATGCGCAAGGAATTGCGTCGGCGCAGCGGTTACCACAACCACTAGGCGACTATGTGCAAGCGTTGATTATGGGGACAACCGCACGGTCCCTTTATGAACAAAATTCTGGCGTACAGACTTTGGGATTAATTCATTTATTTAGTGTCTCGGGTTTTCAAGTGACATATCTGTTGGCAACGTTAGTGATGGGGCTAAGGCGTTTATGGTGTCCGCAAGAATTGACCGCGATTTTTGGTGGTATCGTGTTGCTGGCTTATTTTGTTTTTGCAGGCGCCCCGGGCATATTAGTGCGTGCCGTGATTGCCGGCCTATTGAGTTTGACGCGTTTATTTGGTTATCATGCCCTATCACCGCAGTTAGTCTGGTCAACGAGTTTACTGGGTAGTCTGTTATATCAACCAGCAATTTTATTGACTTTGGGTGGGCAGTTGTCCTTTGCCTTAACTTTTTGTCTTTTGTTTAGTCGGGCGTTACCTTTTTGGCAAACGAATTTATGGCTGAGTATGGTCAGTTTTGTGTTAATCACGCCCCAACAATATACTTGGCACCTGCTGCAAACACTAGCAAATTGGGCGGCTATTCCGTTATTTAGTCTTGTGATTGTGCCGTGTGTTGTGATCGGGTGGTTAGGACAACATTTAACCGGTGTCGTTGGGATGATGAATGGCATCATTGCAATGTTTGCGCGCACCTTAGACAGGCTAGCACAGTTGCCAGGACAGTTAATCATTGGGCAACTCCCGTGGTGGTTATGTATCGGTCTTTTACTGTTAGCGATGATGGGCTTTGTGACACACAAAAAAATAGCCCATCTGATGCGTTGGTCATGGGCTATTTTATTGGTAATCGGGATTTTATGGTTAAAGTATCCCCTGCGTGGTGAATTCACAACATTTGATATCGGGCAGGGGGATGCTGCATTAATTCGGACACCAGGTAATCACGTCGTGACCTTAATTGATACGGGTGGTAAGCCGCAATTTGGGCAGCAACAGCCATGGCAACAAACAACAGGACAACGAACAGTCGGAGAAACTGTCATTGTGAACTATCTGCATAGTTTAAGCATTGGGCGCGTGGATTACTTAGTCTTGACTCATCAAGATTTAGATCATATCGGCTATGCCAAAGTGATTTTAACCAAAATGACGGTTAAATATGTGGTGGTACCAGCGGGAATGGCACAACAAACCGCTTTTCAGCAAGAAATACAACCATTTTTAGGTCACGCTCAAGTTGTGGCAGTCACTGCCGGCGCGCAATTACCACATTTTCCAGGTCAAATTATACATCCATTCCAGGTTGGGCGTGCGGAAAATGATGATAGTCTAGCAATCGTTAGTCACATTGGTGGTCAAAATTTGTTAACGGCAGGTGATCTCGGTCAAGCTGGTGAAGCTGAACTTATTGAACGCTACCCCGAGCTAACGGTTGATATTTTAAAATTAGGTCACCATGGCTCAAAAACCGCGACTAATCCGCTGGCTATTGCACATTGGCAACCCAAGGTCGCTTTGATTTCAGCTGGTCGAGAGAATCGCTATCATCATCCACACCCAGAAACCTTAAAAACCATTCAAGAAAATGGGCTAACAATTTATAATACGCAAACAAATGGTATGATTAGATACAGCTATGTCGGAGAGAAAGGGCGTTTCGAGGTTAAAATTCCAAATGAATCTGCAACAATTACAACAACAAATACAAAATGATGCGTTGGCCAATTTTTATGTGGTTATCGGTGATGAACCAGCATTAAGTCAACGTGCGCATGCGGCATTTAAAGCCTTGATTCAACCCGAAGACGTCGAGATGAATTATAGTCAATTTGATTTGGCAGTTCAGGGTGTGGATGAACTGCTCAATGATGCCATGTCCATGCCGTTTTTTGGTCAGCGACGGGTCATTATTGTGCAAAATCCGGAATTTTTAACTACAAAAGGCAAAATTTCAGAACGGGATCAAAAAAGTTTATTGCAGTTGTTGGCGCAACCAGTAACTGAAAACATTGTGGTCTTCTTGATCAATGATTTAAAACTAGATAAGCGTAAAAAAGTCACCAAGGCAATTTTGCAAACAGCCGAAACCGTTGATGTGCCAGCTTTAAATGAACATCAAGCACGTCAGGCGATCACACAACAATTGCAACAGCGTGCTTATCAAATTGATGCAGATGCGATGCAGGAATTTTTGGTTCGGACGAATGCCCAGTATTCAGCAATGCAAAATGAATTACCGAAGCTGATTGCATACGCCACGCACAACAAGCGTATTTCACGCGAGGCGGTAGCGGCATTGGTGCCTAAAACCTTAACGGCCACGGTGTTTGATTTAGTGGATGCCGTGATGACGCGACAAGTTAAGCAAGCTTTGACGATTTATCGTGCCTTATTGCAAAATGGCGAACCGGCATTACGGATCAATGCCGTTTTGACAGGGCAATTTAGGTTACTGTTGCAGATTGCTGGCATGACAGGGACCGATCAAGATATCGGCAAGACGTTAGGCGTGCATCCTTATCGTGTAAAATTGGCTAGAGGCCTGTTAAAAAAATATGCGTTGCCAGCGTTGCGTGCTGGTTATTTGGGGATGGTGACAATTGAAATTAAATTAAAGTCCACCACGCAAGATCCTGAAATGTTGTTTGAACGGTTTATCTTAAAAAGCACATAAAAAACACCTTGGAAATTTTCCAAGGTGTTTTTTGATTACTTGACGTACTTTGCCAAACGTGACTTTTCACGTGAAGCCTTGTTCTTCTTGATCAAACCCTTTGAGCGGGCGTGGTCAATTGCAGAAGAAGCAGTCTTGTATAATTCTGCCAAATTGTCTTGACCGGCAGCAGCAGCTTTTTCAAAACGCTTAACAGCTGTACGGTAAGCACTGATTTGTGGTTCGTTACGATCGTGTTGCTTTTTCGTAAGACGAACACGTTGAATTGCTGATTCAATAACAGGCATATGTCTTTTCTCCTTAAATTTGATACGAGGTTTTCATGTAATCTAAAAAGATTAACGACGCAAACC
Source organism: uncultured Leuconostoc sp. (assembly GCA_900554745.1). Classification (GTDB taxonomy): domain Bacteria; phylum Bacillota; class Bacilli; order Lactobacillales; family Lactobacillaceae; genus Leuconostoc. Next base: position 137 of record USIU01000142.1, on the reverse strand, counting down.
TAAGCGTTGGATCAATTCACGATAACGTTGAATATCAGTGTTGCGGAGGTAACGTAGCAAGTTACGACGGCGACCGATTTTCTTCATCAAACCACGGTAAGTAGCGTGGTCTTTTTTGTGTTGTTTAATGTGTTCGT
>USIU01000141.1 GCA_900554745.1 uncultured Leuconostoc sp. | reverse complement strand
CAGCATCACTTTGATTCAACCAGAATTGATAGAATGTGTAAGGTGATGTCTTCTTTGGATCCAACCAGATCGCATTCCCTTCAGACTTACCAAACTTCTTGCCAGTTGAGTCTGTCATCAACGGAATGGTGAGGCCAAAGGCCTTAGCATCATTGCCTTCAAGTGAATGAATCAAATCAATCCCTGACGTAATGTTCCCCCATTGGTCAGAACCACCAATTTGCAACTTGACGTCTTCGCGGCGCCATAATTCATGGAAATCAATGCCTTGGAGCACTTGGTAAGTGAATTCTGTAAATGAAATCCCTGTTTCCAAACGTGATGCCACGACATCCTTTTTTAACATGACGTTAATTGAGAACAACTTCCCATAATCACGCAAAAAGTCCGTCAATGTCAACTTGCCTAACCAATCATTGTTATTAACAATCCGTGTATCAGCATCACCAAAGAGCTTTGTCACTTGGGCCGTAATGCCCTTTTCGTTTTCAGCCAATTGTTCTGGGCTCAAAAGTTGGCGTTCAGTTGTCGGCCGTGGGTCACCGATCGCACCAGTTGCCCCACCAACAATAATCACGGCCTTACCACCGGCGTTTTGAAAACGCTTTAACACCATGAAAGGAATCAAATGACCAAGATGCAAAGAGTCCGCTGTCGGATCCGTGCCGACATAGGCCCCCACCTTACCCTCAGCCATTGCAGCTAATAAGCCGTCTTCGTCTGTGACCTGGTTTAATGCGCCACGCCATTTTAGATCTTCAATAAAATTCATCTGTTTCTCCTTTGCTGTCGTTAAAATAGCAAAAACCGTCCTATAGTTACTATAGGACGGTTTCAACCGTGGTACCACCTAAATTGTAAGTCATCGGACCTACCACTTATTACGCCTTATCGCGGCAAACGTCATACTGCTTCATGTTGTGTAACTCGAGCACAGCGGCGGGCTAGTTCACAGCACCCACTAACTTTCTTTGACGCGCCAATCTGTGTCTTTATCAACTGATGATGTTTTTATTATATCAGATAATCGAATCAAGATGTGATTTTTATCAGAATTACGACACAAAACATCGCCTCATGGCAGCAACACTCACATCATGGCCGATGATCCCCGTTTTCTCTGGTAGAATGAGCTTATATCGCCTAAATTACGATTGGGAGGTTGCGATGTCAAACCGTCTAAAAGCCATTAGTATCGGTATTGTGGCTGCTTTTTTCTTTTCAATCACATTTATCGTCAACGAAATGATGGCCAATGCCAAAGGTTACTGGGGTTATACAGCTGCCCTACGTTATTTATGGATGCTACCCTTAATGCTACTGGTGAACCGTTATTTAGGTTCCAATTTGGTCCGCGTGCTTGCCTTCATTAAACACAATTTAACGGCATGGCTCATTTGGTCACAAGTTTGCTTTGTCTTGTTTTATGTGCCGCTGAGTTGGGCGGTTGATTATTTGCCGGGTTGGCTCATTTCAGCAACTTGGCAACTCACGATTATCTTTGGTGTGTTAACTACCCCCTTAGTCAAAGTCACGTTACCAAATGGAAAAAAACAGGCGCTAAAAATTCCTGTGGCTTCACTACCGTGGCTATTGGTGATTTTACTAGGCGTTTTATTAACCGTGGCGGCTTTTCTCTACCGCCTACAACATATCACGCCGATGTTACTCGCCATTGGCGCCATTATGCTCGGAGCAATTGCTTATCCACTTGGCAATCGTAAAATTATGGCAGTAGTTGATCCAAACATGACGGCAACGGAAAAAGTCCTCGCTATGTTGATTTGTTCTTATCCAGTATGGCTTTTAATTGCCGGTATCTCGTATCATCAGGTTGGTCTGCCACACATGGGGCAAGTCATCAATACCTTTGTCGTGGCCCTATCTTCTGGGGTTATTGCAACGGTTCTCTTCTTTAAAGCCACACAACTTGCGACACACAATATGCGTGAATTAGCCGCTGTTGAAGCCACGCAATCTATGGAGGTTGTTTTTTCCGTGATACTCAGCCTGCTCTTTCTCGGCCACTCGCTGCCTACCCCAGTCCAACTGTTAGGCTTAATCCTCATGATTGGTGGCATTATTATGCTAGCCATTCGCGACTAATATCAGACAACAATGAACTGCCCTAGTTGCGGGCAGTTTTTTTGGTGCCATTAGGTCTTAGCCAAGGGAGTGATGAGCAGCGCAATCCCAGTCCAAAGACGGGCAAAAGCTACTTGTGACAGCTTGATTTTGCCAACGGCAGGATCGGGATCTGCTAGATATAGCACCTGGTTAGTGCGACCATACACCACGACATAATGATAGTCGCCAGTTATTTGCCTGATATGGGCAATAAAAGGGAACGGCAAATCAGGTTGGGCCAATAAGGTCTGATCAGCTTGCAACGCCACAGTATGAAAATGAAGCGTGTTTGCTGCGGATAACAAGCCATAGGCCGTTGTCCCAAGTGTATTTGTCTGTGTCAATTGACGTAGGGTTGCCAAAGTTGGACATGACCCATAATGGGTTAACACCATGGCTAACGCTGCTAGACCACACGCCATCTCATCTTCTTGCGCTATATAATGTAGTTTCGGTTGTGTCATATCATATTTTCCGTCAATACCATATCGGCACGCTATGGCGCCCCTAATCCGTTTATAATAAGGCTTAGGTATTATTTCAACATGCGGTCACATGTGGTGTTAAACAGATCTGCCATTTGAATAATCAAATCAACATCTGGTACTCGCTTACCTTCCTCATAGCGTGCAATCGTCGAGGTGCAAACATTTAATTTTTCCGCCAAAGCACGGCGACTGAGTTGCGCATTTGTTCTTAGCATCACTAAATTTTTGGGCAATTGATGCCCCCCAGTAATTTGCTTTAACTGCGCAATAGTTAATGGCTGATACTGTGTCTGATTCAACATAAATTTCTCCTATTTTCGTCTGCCTACCATAACCTGAGCGATTGGCCTGCTGCCAATACTATCATTGTACGAAAATTGCACAAAAACGCTTGGAGAAAATTATGACAATTGGTCACCAAATTAAATTGCTAAGACAGTCAAAAGGACTCACTCAACGTGATTTGGCAGATACGCTTTATATTTCTTATCAAGCAGTCTCCAATTGGGAACGACACCAAAGTCAGCCAACCGCTGATATGTTACACGCCATCCTTGAAAAATACCACTTACCAGCTGATTTTTTCATCACAACACCCATCCAGCAGCAACGCATGCAAGAGCAAGCCCAAATCTTGCGTGGTTTTTTAGAGAGCCTCATGTATTGTGCGCATAAACAACCAAGTTATGATACCATCGCGCAATTTGCGAACCTCTCAATCACCACGGTTCGCCAACACTTTCCAAACTATGATGCGCTCATTTATCAATTTATGGTCTCTATTGACGATCAAATTAAACCTACCGTGGAAATACATCTGTTAGCACAAGAAGACCTCATCACGATTTTTACCAAATATATGGCTCCCCGCCTGTATGCTGAACGTGAAAAGCTCCACCTGTTATACACGCGTCCCTACTTGAAAGAAACGTGGTTACGTTTCATCAAATTACGCTACAAAGAACTGATCCTCCAATGGCAACCAAAAGTAAT
>USIU01000140.1 GCA_900554745.1 uncultured Leuconostoc sp. | reverse complement strand
AGAGATTGCCTATGCCAATGCTCATGGCGTACCGGTGCCAATTGTTTTGGATTCACCATACTCAATTGATGAAAATCTTTGGGGGCGCGCGATTGAAGCCGGTATCTTAGAAAATCCCTGGCATCAAGCACCAGAAGAAGCGTATGCATTGACAACGGCGATTGAACAGACACCGGATACGCCAGTATTTGTCGACATCACGTTTGAACAAGGCGTCCCAGTGGCGCTGGATGGGGTAGCGCTGCCATTGGCTGATTTAATTAACCAGTTGAACGAATTGGCCGGTGCGCATGGAATTGGTCGCATTGACCATATTGAAAACCGTTTGGTGGGGATTAAGTCACGAGAAATTTATGAAGCACCGGCAGCCGCTGTCTTGATGACGGCGCATAAAGATTTGGAAGATTTGACGCTAGAACGTGATGTGGCGCATTTCAAGCCAATTATTGAACAACAATTGGCCAATTTGGTGTATGAAGCCAAGTGGGTGTCGCCATTATTTGATAGTTTAATGGCCTTTATCGATGATACGCAAAAGAACGTTAACGGGGTCGTGAAGATGAAGTTGTTTAAGGGAAATGCCATTGCGGTGGCACGTCAATCCGCGCATAACTCACTTTATGATGAAGACTTGGCGACTTATACGAGTGCTTCATCCTTTGATCAAGCAGCTGCGGTTGGCTTTATTAAGTTGTGGACTTTGAGTAACACCGTTTACGAACAGGTCAACCACGTTCACAGTCAAAAACCAGTCAAACAAGTGGAAGTCTAAAAAATGGTGGCTGCGCCACTGTACATAAATTAGGGAAAGGAATGATGGGCGGTGTCAACCACGCATCAACACTGTGACATGACAACAAAATTATGGGGTGGCCGTTTTACTGAAAATGCTGCGGCCTGGGTTGATGCCTTCGGGGCATCCATTACATTTGATCAGGAAATGGCGGCCGAAGATATTGAAGGGTCTATCGCCCATGCGACCATGCTAGGGCATCAAGGCATTATTTCTGAATCGGATGCAGCACAAATTGTAGCGGGACTCAAGGCGTTACAACAAGAACTAGCGGCGGGTGAGTTAGCATTTGATGTCTCACACGAAGATATTCATATGAATATTGAAGCATTACTCACTGAAAAAATTGGTCCAGTGGCCGGGAAATTACACACGGCGCGTTCACGTAATGACCAAGTGGCCACGGACTTTCATTTGTGGGTGAAACATCGTTTGCCACAAGTGATGGCCGCCATTACCGAACTCCAGCAAACATTATTGACGCTCGCCAGCAAGCATGCGGGGACTATTATGTCGGGCTATACGCATTTGCAACATGCGCAACCGATTACTTATGGGCATTATTTATTGGCGTATGTTGAGATGTTCCAACGCGATTATGAACGTTTTGCGTTCAATCAACAACATACCGATATCCTGCCACTCGGCGCGGCGGCTTTGGCGGGGACAACTTTTCCAATCGACCGCGAATTTGTTGCTGATGAACTTGGCTTTGCGGCGATTTACCATAATTCATTGGATGCGGTCTCAGATCGTGACTTTGCCGTTGAATTTTTGGCCAACGCTTCACTGTTAATGATGCACTTGTCTCGAATGGCAGAAGAGTTAATTCTGTGGTCAACTTATGAATTTAACTATATTGAACTCTCAGATGATTTCTCAACTGGGTCATCCATTATGCCACAAAAAAAGAATGCCGATTTTGCTGAATTGGTCCGTGGGAAAACAGGGCGGACTTATGGTGCGTTGATGAGTTTATTGACAACCATGAAAGCCTTACCGTTGGCGTATAACAAAGACATGCAGGAAGATAAAGCGCAGGTTTTTGACGTGATGGATACGGTAATTGCGGCGACCAAAATTTTTACCGGCATGCTCAGTGGTTTAACTGTCCATGAAGAGCGGATGTTGGCTAGCACCCAAGATGATTTTTCTAATGCAACGGAACTAGCCGACTACTTGGCAACCAAAGGCGTGCCGTTCCGTGAGGCACACGCAATTGTGGGGCAATTGGTCTTACTTGGGATTCAAACAAAAACGCCATTGCAAGCTATGCCACTGGCTACTTTACAGGCAGCCGCACCAGAGATTGAAGATGATATTTATCAAGTGTTGCAATCTGAAACAGCCGTTAACCGACGCACTTCACTGGGCGGAACGGCCGTAGCTAATGTTAAAAAAGAAATTGCACGGCATCAAAAGCAACTGGAGGCACGGGGATGATATCACATTTTCAGGGTAAATCCTTTTTAAAAGAAATAGATTTCTCAAAATCAGAATTAGAGACACTGATTCAATTAGCCGCGCATTTCAAATACTTAAAGCAGCAACATATTCCCCATCCTTACTTACAGGGTAAAAACATTGCGCTCCTCTTTGAAAAAACGTCAACCCGAACTCGTTCAAGTTTTACCGTGGCGGCTAATGACTTGGGCGCACACGCCGAGTTTTTAGGAGCGCAGGATATCCAATTTGGCAAGAAGGAATCTTTAGCCGATACCGCAAAAGTTTTGGGTCGCATGTACGATGGGATTGAATATCGCGGTGCCTCCCAACAGGTGGTCGAGGATTTGGCAAAATATGCTGGCGTGCCTGTGTGGAACGGACTTACTGATGACTGGCATCCCACGCAAATGTTGGCGGATTTTCTAACGATTCAAGAAAATTTTGGCAGGTTATCAGGCATCACTTTGGCGTATCTTGGGGATGGGCGTAACAATGTCGCGCATTCATTGTTGGTCACCGGCGCCATTTTAGGGGTCAATGTGCATATTGTTGCCCCAAAAGCACTCCAACCGGCAGGCGAAGTGCAGGCGTTAGCGGCCGAAAAAGCGCTGGTGTCAGGCGCGCAGCTTGTGATAACGGATGATATTGCTGCTGGGGTGGCGGGTGTTGACGTGTTATACACTGACGTTTGGGCCTCAATGGGGGAAGAAGACAGCTTTGCCACGCGTATTAAGTTGCTGGCGCCTTACCAAATTAATCAGACTGTAGTTGAGTTAACGGGAAATGCGCAAGTTATCGTGTTGCATGATTTGCCAGCATTTCATGATTTGGCGACGACCATGGCGCAGGAAATTCATGCCGAATTTGGTCTAACAGCCATGGAAATAACGGATGCTGTTTTCCAGGCACCGTATGCGCGCCAATTTGATCAGGCAGAAAATCGTTTGCACACGATTAAAGCAGTGATGGCTGCTACGCTAGGGCATTTGTTCTTACCTGAACCCAAATAAAAAACACCGTGATAACACGGTGTTTTTTAGCGATTGGCCTGGAGTTGACGCACTAAATTAGCGTCAGGCGTGACATAGAGGGTTTGTTGGCCTTCAAAAATCACAAATCCTGGCTTTGCGCCGTTTGGCTTTCGCAATTTACCTGCCGGTAAATAATCAACTGGCACATTGGCAGACCCTCTGGCCTTGCTGAAGTAGGCCGCAAGTTTGGCTGCTTCAAGTAGCGTTTCGTCAGATGGCTTTGCGTCACGAATCACAACGTGTGAGCCGGGTATTTTTTGGACGTGTAGCCAGATATCACGCCGATCGGCTTGTTTCAATGACAAACGCTCGTTTTGTAAATTGTTCTTGCCGACTTCAATCAATGTCCCGTCAGAACTGATAAAGCGATCCGG
>USIU01000139.1 GCA_900554745.1 uncultured Leuconostoc sp. | reverse complement strand
ATAATTGGATACTGTATTACAACAACACACGAATCCAAACAAAATTAAACGGCCACTCACCGGTAGAATACCGACAACTGGCCGCTTAATGAACTAAAATATTATACTTTAACTTTTTGGGTACACCACATTACAATCGTTGCTTTTTTGCTTAATATTCGTGGCGGCGATAATAATAATTTGGTCGTCGCAGTAACTTAACTATCAAAATAATAACCACAATGACTAAAATCAAGATAATCCAACCAGCATAACCGCCTGATTGCGTCTGCATTTGCCCATTTTGATCATAATAAGTGTTGCTACCAAATCCAAACATGGTGTGCCATAATGAATTTCCCATATGATTACCAATTGCCCAGCCAGCACCCCAACCAATGCCGCGCGTTAAACTTCGACCAAAATCAGACATCATGCCACCTTGTCGTGGTTGTGTCCGATAAGATCGATAACGGGTGTTTGAATTAGTATCACGGTTGACACGGTATTTATTGTTATAGGTGTTAGCATTTGGGGTTTGTGTTTGAGGCCGTTGATAACTTCTAAACGTCGACCCTGGATTGGATCGTGTTGTCGCACGACTACCACCGGTGGCACGCCCACTACCACTAAAACTACGTGCTGCCGCGTTATCTGGGGCAACCGCAAATAATGGTGCAATCAATAATATTAGCCATAATTTGGCCATGTGATGTGTGATACGTTTCAATTTTTTCTCCTAATTACCAAACAATTTTTGCAGGAAGGATTTTTTCGGGTCGCCAGTCGCTGATACTGTTGGCCGAATTTTGTCATAGCTGAAATGATCATAGTTGTCAGGTGTCATATAATTTTCAAGCGAGGCAAAAGCATGTGGCGAATAAATCACAATATCCCAGCCCAGTTGATGAAACATATTATAAGCAACAACATCTTCAAATGTGATTTCACCCATCGATTCTTGATGTACCACAGCGAGTAGTGGTACTGCCTTTGGGTAATCCACTTCAAGACTCATTTCAAGTAACTCTTTGGGTAGGTCTAACAAAACTGATAACACGGTTTGCTGATTTTCAGTCGTCTGAGGGACACTAAATGGCCAGTCATTGAGCAATGCCACAATGGCTTCAGCAATTTTATCTTGGAGTAATTTATTCAGTACTTGATAGGCCCAGGCATCCGATTGTTGCACCGTTTGTGGGGTCAAGTTGGCCATAATGGCATCAAAATCTGCCGGTGAAATGCGCCAATCACTAGCCGTCATGTGTCGTGTTACCAACGCCTGCAGACCTGTGGTATCGCGAATACTGTCGAGGTGTTGCCAATATGGCTTTTCATTCGTTGGCAAACCATCAACCTTAGCAAAAACCGTCGGGATCGTGATGGTTTCCTGCGTATCATCTTGTTCAAATCCCGTCCGAATCATGGCGGGCATCTCGAGTAAAATATTGAGTTCCGCTAAAGTCGTTTCAATCCGCGCAACGTCCATCTGATAAGCTTTGGTAGCAAAATCGCCTTGTAGCAAAGCACTATGATTTGAGGCTTCAAGCAGCTCATCTTGTGCCTGCCGCGCCAATGTTTTAACTGTTTTCTTGCCCATTATCTGTTACCTTCACATCATTAACGGCTGCTTTAAAATCAGTCATCATTTTGGACATTTGTTCCCGTGACGCCTCACGCTTTTTAGCATTCTCTTGTTCAATGATTTTTGTCTCTTGAACGGCGTTGAGGATTGTGGTGACAATGCTTTGCATGTCTTCAACAGAAACTGTTGGTTGCCCACTTGATTCCAAAATGAATTTATTATTAACGGCCAAACGTTCTGCGTTTTTCTTCATCAAATCGGCTGTCGCTTGCTTTTGCGCATTCAAGCCTTGCTGCGCATAATTCCCCTGCAATGCCGTCACGGCTTGTACCAAGCCAGTTTGCAAAGCCGGAATCGTATTAATAAATGCTGCGTGATACTGCTGAATTAAATTCAGATTATTATCTTGCGTTTGCTTGATTTGCGGTGCTGTAATCGTGGCCATTGCTTTCGCTTGTTCCAAATCAAAGGCGCGTTTATCCAATACTTCGGCCACTTGTTGCAGTTTTGGCAAGGCAATTTGTGCTTCTTCATCCCCAGCCTGCGCCGCTAATAACGTGTTTTGCACGGTCATAGCTTGCCGATTACGCAAAATGTAAATTAGAGCAATATACTGATCCAAATTCTTCGCATAGGCCGCATTGGCACTAGCGAGTTGATCCATATCGTCAACACGTTTTTGAATCGTGTTTTCATAAGTTTTCAGCGCCACAAATAGTGTATTGACCTCGCTGCCAATTGATTGGTACTTGGCAACGCGTTCTTTGAGCGTGGCTTCAGCGCGACGGAACAAGGCCTTTAGCCCACGTTCTTGATCCGGTTTTAGTTCTTTAAACTCAATTTGTTTCGTCAATCTGACCAACGCGTCTAAAACTTTTGTTGACCCAATCGTGTCCGCAACTGTCAATTTATCCAGCAACTGACCAGCAATCCCAGACATTTTGTCAGCGGGATCTTTCCCTAAATCATATAAAGCCACCGTGTCCGTCAAATCAACACTATCAGCGATCTTGATCACTTCAGGATCAGCCATCAGTGCTTTGGCACGCGTTGATTGGGGTTCAAATTGATTGTAATGTGGTTCAACAGTTGGTGTATCAACTGAAAATAAGTTTGACATGCAGGTACATCCTTTGTGCATTTTTGAATTGCTTTATTATACAATTTTTGTGATAAACAATTCAACCGTGTTTAGCTTGCATATTTATCATTTACTGATTAAAAACAACGATTTAATTATCAAACACGATTAAAAATCATGGTATGCTAAGTGTGTTTAAAGGAGCAGGAATATGACGATTCAAACGACATTACTGATTATCGGTGGCAGTGACGCTGGCATATCGGCGGCCTTGCGTGCTAAAGAACTAGCCCCAGACACCGACGTTACCCTACTGTTAGCGGACAGCTACCCAAACTTATCGATTTGCGGTTTTCCCTACGCTTTTAGTGGTGAAGTCCCTAGTTGGGAAAATTTACGTCACCGCACGTTGGCGGACTTGGAAGCAACTGGCGTTAATTTTCACTTAGAAACCACGGCTAATGCGATTGATCCAGCAGCCCATCGGGTGACAACCAACCGCGGTGACTTTGTCTATGAGAAGCTGATTGTTGGTACGGGTGCATTGCCAGAAACTAGCCACATCAAAGGCGCTGACAATGCCTTTGTCTTGCATGACATGGCCGACTACTTTGCCATTGATCAACACGTGACGACCACGACACCCAAAACAGCTGCAATTGTTGGGGCCGGTTATATTGGGATTGAAATGGCCGAAGCGTTGGTTAAACGCGGGGTGGAAACGACGCTGTACCAGCGTGGCCCTGAAATTCTTTCGACCATGTCGCCTGACATGAGTCACCTGCTACACGACACATTGCGTGAACATGGCGTTGCCGTTGTAACTGACGATACCATTTCAGAAATTACACCTGATGGCCTCGTTATTGGGCAACAGGCAGCCCAATTTGATCTGGTTCTCGTCGTTACCGGCGTAAAACCTAACAGCACCCTTCTGGCAGAAGCTGGTGCCGAATTGACTGAAAACGGGGCCGTGATAGTTAACGACTTCATGCAAACCAATCTTGAAGACGTGTA
>USIU01000138.1 GCA_900554745.1 uncultured Leuconostoc sp. | reverse complement strand
CATGTCATCCGGACCACGTACATCCATTCCCTCGGGTAGTCTAAAACTCTGACTTGTCACCTGGCCGTCGTTCGTGACGATAATTGCCATCACTTGTTGACCGTCGACCGGTACCAGCCGGAACCCAGACAATCGCGTGTCAACTGATTCCGGCTTCAATGCAACCACCGTGTAACCTGTTATATTTGCTAATTCAGTCACCATCGTCTGCATCAAATCGTCAATTTGTTGAAAATTACGATTAAAAACGCGTTCAAGGGATTGCTGGGCAACCTGGGTCATGTGTTCACTACGCATAATCTTATCTACATAGTAACGATAACCACGTTGTGAAGGTACCCGTCCTGACGATGTATGTTCCTTTTGCAACAAACCTTGCTCTTCCAATGAGGCCATCTCATTACGAACCGTGGCTGAACTGACTGCCAACCCTAATTCTTCAAGCAACGTTTTTGATCCAACAGCTTTACCAGTTTTTGCGTAATCTTGAATTATTGCGGCCAAAATTAACCGCTGCCGTTCTGTTAACATACGCTTCACCTCTCTTAGCACTCTCAACTACTTCGTGCTAACGATTATTATAATACACGCCTCATAGACCCTTGTCAACAATTTTAGCACTCTAATTTTTAGAGTGCTAAAAAGCGCCGCAAAACCTTGCGACGCTTACGTTTCTATTTTTTAATTCTCAGCATGATTCGAATAAATTCAATCGTCGATTCAAACATGCGGTGAACAGCCAGCACAATCACCGTATTAACCACCTTTGCCACTTGGGTACTAAATACAAAGACCACAATTGTATAAACAATGAGTCCAACTGCAGCTTCTAAGGCCGAAAACTTCGGATATGGTCCTGGCACACCATGAATAACCAAGGTGATTGCCAACCACGCCACAGCACCCGCCACAATATAACGCCAAACAAAGCGAATGAATTGCCAAGGATTTAATACGTGTCGCAACACCATCACTTGCAATAATAGCGCCACTATTTCACTAATTAACGCCACCCAGGCAGCCATCAGCATACCAAAATGCGGAATCAACGCCAGACTCAATACGACGTTAATCGCCGCCCCGACCTGAACCGGGATTGAAACATTCCGGAAGCCACGATCCGCTGCCATTTGTTGGAGCGCCAAACTATATCGCCACGACGCAACAATGATAATAAAGGCCAAAACACGCAACACTTCGCCTACACCAACAAACGTCGGCCCCAAAAACCAGTACACCGCCTGCGGTCCGACCGTTGCAACCCCGACTGCCACAATGACACTGAGCGCTGAGCTATACTCTATGGCCTCATAAAAGGATTTTTCAACCCCTGCTGAATCACCGGCTCGCCTTTGTTCCTGCACCTTGGTCATCATTGCCATTGCAATACCGAGTACAAAAGCAATTCCCACCTTAATTAACAGTTCAGCACTGTAATACAGGGCCACTTCATGAGCGCCACGCGAAACAAATAAAACCGCCTTATTCAGATACAAAGATAGTTGGGGCAAAAGCGCGATTGCTAGAAAAAATCCCAGTGCTTTGTAATGTAGCTTCACAGGCAAGTTTGTGACATTCACTCGAACAAGTACTTTTGGCAAACGAGCCCATAGTAGCAAATTAGCAATAATAGTTGTCATTGCTAACAAAATTATAAAGTGTGTTAAATCTGAGGGACTTTTCACAAAAATAATCAACGGCACAAATCTAAGCATCTGGACCAGTGCATCACGCCTGACTATCACTCGCGTCTTATTAATTCCATTGTAAAGCCATGAAATATCCAACATGGCGCCCACATAGAATAGCACTTGCGCTTTGAACACACTTTCGAACGGCAAGTTAAGCCCGTTTATTAACCCCCACGTCACGAGCGCAAGAATCGCAAGCACGCTGACTTGTATCGACCACACGCCCCAAAAAAATGATGAATTAGTTCGTTTATCCGGCGCCATTTTACTCAATTCGCTTTGCGCATAGATTCGTATCGCCGTTGCAACTACACCGATGCTTAGCATAACAAGCGCAAAGGTTCCCGCTTGCATCCCCAACGCTTGTACGTGCAAAATATGCGCGACATACGTCAAGAAAAATAGCGGTACCAACTCTGTTGTCAGGCGCATGACCGTTTCTTGTATATAAACTTTTAATAACTGCATAAACCCCACGCCCTTGTTGTTCAATAATTGACTTAGACAATCATAGCAAAAAAAGCCTAGAAGTTTAAACACTTCCAGACTTTTAGTTTAAATTAATTTGATTTCTTTTGATCCGCAGCGATACGAGCTTGCTTATCAGCTTCGATTTGATCCAAGAAAGCATCTACCTTAGCATTTTTACCAGCATAATCTGACAACTTCCCGTTATTAACGATATCCATCTCTTCATCAAGAGTAATTCGCTTCGTCGGATTAGCTAAGTAACGCGCATTAAGCAAATCATTAATTGAACGAACATCATAATTCTTCATGCCTGGAACAAATTGGATTTCAGGATTGAAGAAGAAGCCACGCCACGTTCCTTTGATAATCATTCCTGCTTTTTTCAAGCGGAACTTAACCCCCTTCGCCAATAGAACAGCTCGAAGGTCAAAACGAATCCCCGCCTTTGCCACATTGAGCATATCACGCTTTTTAATGCGACGAGCGGTTAACATACGATTACGGAACTCGTACTCATAACGCCACAAACGATTTTCATCCTCTTCACGGACAATATCCCCAGGCATCGTATTTTCCTTTGACTTGTGGACAACAACCGATCGAGTAGCAGTGTAACCGCGGTGAATGTCCGCAATACGGTTGGTATACTCGATATCATCACCCCAAATAAAGTATTCCTTCTGAGGCAATCCGACCATCTCAACAATTTCTCGCGGAATCATAACTGACACAAATGATGAATTAACGACTTCAATCCCAGGATTTTCAACATCATTAAGGTGCATTGGCCATGCAAACACACGCGGACCTTGAACATTCATCCAAGAAGGTCGACCATCAAGGCTTCCCCAACGAACCAAGGAGTTCACAAACCCCACAGGCGCGTTAGCATTAGCAAAATCAACCATGTACTTCAAAGCATCAGGTTGCGCAATCGTATCATCATCCATCAACCACACGAAATCGTCTTCCGTATCAGTCATGAACATACGTACCGCTTGGTTAAAGCCACCGGCCCCACCCAAATTTTCTTGTGAATGGAATACAACCAATCGGTCGTCATCTAAACTGTTCAAATATTCCTCGGTACCATCATTAGACATGTTATTAATCACAATAACATGACTTAGGTAGTCCGTTTGATTCAACACCGCCGCTAGCGATTCCTTCAACAACTCCAAACGGTTGTACGTTACAATCGCGGCAGAAACTTTATTTCCTGTCATTTCTCTATTCCTTAAATAAAATCAATCAGTTGATCCTTAAACTTCAAATACAAGTGTGAACCCACAATCGCAAAGAACAGGATTTCTAACCAGAATATCGCCATCATCGATGGGCTATTCCAGAACCACTGTTGCGTCAAGAACGTCTCACGCCATCCGTTAACAATGTAATAAAACGGATTAACTCGTGAAATATAGTAAATCATCGTTTGGAAAGTGCCGCCTTTAACAGGCTCAAACAAGATGCCCGACACAAAGAACAGTAGTCGCAACACTTGTCGGATTGCTAAATCATAATCGGGAATCAAAATATTAATAGTAGCACTAAACAACCCTAAGAAGAATAGCATTA
>USIU01000137.1 GCA_900554745.1 uncultured Leuconostoc sp. | reverse complement strand
GCTTGATTTGGTCACGTTTTGTGGCGAGTCAAATGACACCAGAAGTCTTAGACACGATGGCTGTCACGATTAAGCAAAATGGTGTGACGTTCCGAGCTAATGGCTCGAAAACGAAATTTCAAGGGTTCACCAAAGCTTATCCAGCGGCGAAAGAAAAAGATAATGCGTTACCAGCTTTGGCGGTGGGCGATCAGGTTCAGTTAGCCAATATTAATCCAGAACAGCATTTTACTTTGCCACCAGCACGATATTCAGAAGCGGCATTGATCAAAGCGTTAGAAGAAAACGGGGTTGGGCGCCCATCAACGTATGCGCCCACGCTAGATACGATTCAACGCCGAAATTATGTGAGAATTGATGCGCGTAAGTTTGTCCCAACAGAACTAGGCGAAATTGTGCAAAAAATTGTTATTGACAATTTCCCAGATGTCACCGATACCAAGTTTACGGCGCGTATTGAACACGAACTCGATGAAGTAGAAACGGGTGATAAGCAGTGGGTGCCCGTGATTGATGAATTTTTTAAGCCCTTTTCAAAAGAAGTGGCTAACGCTGCCGCAACACTAGAAAAAATCATTATGCACGATGAACTAGCGGGGATGGATTGTGACGTTTGCGGTGCGCCGATGATTGTTAAAATGGGTCGGTATGGTAAATTCTTTGCTTGTGCGCGTTTTCCAGACTGTCGCCATACCCAAACGATTATTAAAGAAATAGGGTTGACTTGTCCAAAGTGTCATAAAGGCCAAGTGGTTGAGCGCAAAACGAAGAAACAACGCACATTTTATGGTTGTTCTCGCTACCCAGATTGTGATTTTGTTGCTTGGGATAAGCCCAATGACAAGACCTTGGCTGATGGCACAACGTCAAAAGATGAGACAAAGACAACGGCGCAAAAATAATTGCAGCATGTGAAATTGTGATGCTTTAAACCAAGTAATCAGCAGCATGTCTGCATTAAAAAACGCTGCCCGGTAAACGGGCAGTTTTTTTTGTGTGATCTTTGCCGATTAGCTTTGCAGGCGGTTTGAAAGACGTGATTGATGTGCTGTCATGAAAATACTGAACAAGTAATTGTGAAGATGAGGTATCGTGAAAAAATTTCCATAACGACCATGAAACTGTAATTTTGTGATAATTTTTTCATGAAATGGCGTACAACGTTGATTTGACAAGTCGATATATCACGAAGGTAATGAGTTTAATGCTTGCTATTATATTGAGCATGACCTATACTAAGTATGTGAAATGAAAGCGCTTACAAAAAAGCGAACATATTTTGAAGGAGATTGGTAACATGTCAGGTAATAAAATTTCAGCGGGTCTTGCGGCTTTAAAAGTGATGTCAGGTTGGGGTGTGCACACTATGTATGGGATTCCATCCGGTACTTTGAGTGGATTGATGAATGCGATGGGGCATCCCGACAATGACATTAAGTTTCTTCAGGTTAAACATGAAGAAGTTGGTGCAATGGCAGCTGTCATGCAATGGAAATTTGGGGGTAAATTGGGCGTAACGGTAGGCTCTGGTGGTCCCGGTGCGACGCATTTAATTAATGGCCTTTATGATGCGGCGATGGATAATATTCCTGTCTTAGCCATCCTCGGTTCAAAGCCCGTGCGGGAATTGAACATGGATTCATTTCAGGAATTAAACCAAAACCCAATGTACGAAAGCATTGCTGTTTATAACCGACGTGTTGCCACTGCGGAACAATTGCCGCATTTGGTTGATGATGCGATCCGCACGGCCATCGCTAAACGTGGGGTTGCCGTATTAGAAGTCCCAGCTGATTTTGGTTTTACGGAAATTGATGCTGATGCACTTTATTCGTCACCGCTTTATTCATCAGGTTTGACTTATAAAGAATACCGCTCAGCGCCGGTGGACGAAGCTGATATTGATGCGGCGGTCGAATTGTTGAATCAAGCAAAGCGACCAATCATCTATGCTGGGATTGGAACGATGGGACATGGCCCAGCCGTCCAAGCATTATCCCGCAAAATTAAAGCACCGATTATTACGACAGGAAAGAACTTTGAAACATTTGAGTGGGACTTTGAAGGCTTTACGGGTTCAACGTTCCGTGTTGGTTGGAAACCAGCCAACGAAGCGGTTTTGGAGGCGGATACAGTCTTGTTTGTGGGGACGAATTTCCCATTCTCAGAAGTTGAAGGGACTTTCCGCAATGTCAAGAAGTTTATCCAAATTGACAGCAATCCTGCCATGTTAGGTAAGCGTCACCGCAATGATGTCGCCATCTTGGGCGATGCTGGCGATGCCATTACGGCAATTTTGGACAAGGTGACTGCAGTACCGGAGTCACCATGGTGGCAAGCCAATGTTAAAAACGTTCAGAACTGGCGTCAGTATATGAACCACTTGGAACAAAAGACTGAGGGTGATTTGCAAGCTTATCAAGTCTATCAAGCCATTAATAAGTATGCCGATGAAGATGCGATTTTCTCAACTGATGTTGGAAATGTCACGCAAATGTCCGTGCGTCACCTGCACATGACGCCTAAAAACATGTGGCGGACGTCACCATTATTTGCCACAATGGGTATTGGGTTGCCAGGTGGGATTGGGGCTAAAAACACTTATCCTGACCGACAAGTCTGGAACTTAATGGGTGATGGCGCTTTCTCAATGACATACCCAGATGTGGTGACTAACGTGCGTTATAACTTACCAGTAATTAACGTCGTGTTTACCAATACGGAATATGGCTTCATTAAAAATAAGTATGAAGATACCAATACGTATAACTTCGGCGTGGACTTTACCGATGTGGATTATGCGAAAATTGCGGAAGCGCAAGGGGCAGTTGGCTTGACGGTGCGCCGCATTGAAGATGTTGATCGGGTCGTAAAAGAAGCTGTTGACTACTATAACCAAGGTCGTGTGGTTGTGATTGATGCAAAAATCACGAAGGATCGCCCAATCCCAGTTGAAACACTCAAGCTGGATCCAAAGTTGTATAGCGAAGATGTCATTACAGCCTATAAAGAACGATATGAAGCACAAGCGCTTGTGCCATTCCGTGAATTCCTTGAAGCTGAAGGGCTAACGTCACAAGTTGTTGCAGCAGCTAGTGGGAATAAATATAGTTTTTAAGCGCAAACCGTGACGCGGTGTGTTAAATAGCGACGAACGAAAAAGGTCAGATACACGAGTATCTGACCTTTTTTGCGCATCTCCATGATTACAGTCACTATAAAGTCAAAACCGCTCATAGCCTTTTTGGCGATTTTTTTTAAGATTTCTGACGCGCTTGGCTTCAGATTTGCTACCAAAATAGCGATTGAACTTATCTTCAGCAATTTCTGATGCTGACATTTGCGTGTACTTATTTTCTCGTAATATTTTTTGATAATTGTCAAAGCGTTTTTGAGATACGCGGCCGCTTGCTATTGCTGCCAAAATAGCGCAATCCGGTTCACCATGATGTTGACAATTTTTATACCGACAGCTTTGCGCCAAAAGTGCAATATCTTCAAAAGTTTCTTCGGTATTGCCCACATCAATTTGTAATTCTCGCATACCTGTCGTATCAATTATCTGACTACCATTTTCTAATCGAAATAATTGTCGATGGGTAGTGGCGTGTTTACCTTTATGGTCACGCATGCGAACTTGCTTAGTTTGCATGGCTTCATAGCCAAGAAGATTGTTGATCAATGTTGATTTTCCGACACCAGATGAGCCAATAAACACAACAGTTTGTGGTTGCGCCAATAAAAAATGTTTTAAT
>USIU01000136.1 GCA_900554745.1 uncultured Leuconostoc sp. | reverse complement strand
TTTATTCTTAGTGTTTTTCCGATCATCCTGTTGATCTATTTAATGGTAAAGCGTAATGCATTACCTTCTTATGTTGCATTACCTTGGATTGCAACTCTAGTAATGGGGGTTCATCTTCTTCATTTTAATACCGATATAGTGACAATTAGTGCGAATGTGACTGCAGCAATCGTGGCTGTTCAAACACCAATTACTGTTATTTTTGGTGCAATTCTCTTTAACAAATTTTCAGAAGTATCTGGCGCAACTGATACGATGCGTAAATGGTTAGGCAATATTAATCCAAACCCAGTTGCACAATTAATGATTATCGGTTGGGCATTTGCTTTTATGATTGAGGGGGCAAGCGGCTTTGGTACACCAGCAGCGATTGCAGCGCCAATTGCAACGATGGTCTTTCATGTGACGGCACCGTTTGCAATGGCAGGTATTGGCTTTAATTCATTTATTGTACCGTTGGCTCTGGCTGGTTCTAATCCGATTGCATTTGCAGCTTATATGGTTATCGGAGTTGCCATTCCAATGGTGGTGTCATTTGTTGGCTACCGATTGATGCGCAAGATGGGATGGGCTAAGCCAAACCAATTGCATTTGGAAATGATCTAAGCCATCGGGCTGAGGGGAAAAGTAATGAAAAAAGTAATGATCATTGTTGCAGCGTTTGTCGTTGTAATTGGGGCAGTCATTGGGTTTGGGATGACGAAAAAGTCAGCGGATGCCTCGCGTTCTGTGATTAAAATTGGTGGGGTATTTGATACCTCCGGAGATGCGTCAGCTTATGGTGAGGCGGAACAAAAAGGGGCAAACTTTGCCGTAAAACGGATTAATGCTGCCGGTGGAATTAAGGTTAACGGTAAGACCTATACCGTTGAAATGATTAATAAAGACAGTAAGTCAGACAATACAGAGGCGGCGGCTGTCACCACAAGTTTGATTAGTAATGACAAGGTGAACGCTATTGTTGGGCCAGTCACAACGGCGGCTACACAAGCAGCCATTCCGGCGGCCACGAAAGGCCAAACACCAATGATGTCACCGACTGCTGGCGCAGACAGTATTACGGTGCAAAAAGATGGGAAAGTACAACCTTACATTTTCCGCGCCCAATTTAAAAATTCTTATTTGGGGACTAAGATGGCTCAATTTGCTGACGATCAAGTGAAAGCAAAGGATGTCGTGATTTTCCAGGATAATTCATCAGATTATGGGACAGGCATCACGGCGGCTTTCAAAAAGGCCTATAAGGGACATGTGGTTGACACCATGTCTTATCAAGCCGGTGATAAAGATTTTCAAGCGATGTTAACCAAAATCAAAAATCAAAAGTTTGATGCAATCGTTGTCAATGGCTATTACACAGAAGCTGGGGCTATTTTGAAACAGGCGCGCGATATGGGCATTAATGTCCCAGTGATTGGCCCTGATGGTTTGGGCGATCCAAAGTTAGCCGAAATTGCTGGGAACAAAAACACGTCAAACGTTTATTATGCGGCGCATTTTTCAACGAAAGCACCAGCAACAGATGCAGCCACACCATTTGTGACGGCTTATAAAAAGGCCTATGGGGAAGATCCCTCACAATTTACAGCATTGGCTTATGATGCCGTCTACATGATTAAACAAGCCATTGAAGATGAAAAGTCTGTTGACCGTGCCAAAATTACGACTGGCTTAGCACACATCAAAAACTTTGATGGGGTGACGGGGAAGATGACGATGGATGCCTTCCACAACCCTAAAAAATCAATTGTTATGGTTGGTGTCACAGATGGGAAAGATACAACTGCAATGGTTGTGAAATAAGGGGCTAGATTGTGGCAAGTATTCTACAGCAACTGCTAAATGGTGTGATATTAGGTAGTGTCTATGCGCTATTAGCGTTAGGTTATACCATGGTGTATGGCATTATTAAGTTGATTAACTTTGCACATGGCGATGTGTATATGATAGGCGCTTACCTTGGTTATTTTTTCATCAAAATCTGGCATTTGAACTTCTTTTTGGCCTTAGTGTTAGCCATGATGATGAGTGCCATTGTGGGGGTGTTAATTGAATTAGTGGCCTACCGGCCATTGCGACACTCCCCGCGGATTGCTGTCTTGATTTCCGCTTTAGGTGTTTCATTTTTACTTGAAAATGGGATGAGTTATTGGTTTGGTTCTGATAAGCGCGCTTTTCCGCAAGCGATTGCCACAATCCAATATCATGTTGGACCATTGCAAATTTCTAACATTCAGCTGTTAATTATTGGCACATCAGTGATTTTGATGCTAGGGTTGACCCTTATTGTTCAAAAAACAAAAATGGGTCGTGCCATGCGTGCTGTTTCAGCTGATCAAGAAGCCGCGATTTTGATGGGCATTAATGTCAATCGGACGATTTCCTTTACCTTTGCCATTGGGTCAGCATTAGCGGCTGCTGGTGGGGTACTGATTGGCCTTTATTACAATAATATTGATCCTTTAATGGGAATGACGCCAGGCATTAAAGCTTTTGTGGCGGCAGTACTTGGTGGTATTGGGATTATTCCGGGCGCCGCATTAGGTGGTTGGCTCATTGGGATTTTAGAAACCTTAACGCAAGCTATCGGTTTATCTGATTATAAAGATGCTGTCGTATATGGCATTTTAATTCTGATTTTACTCTGGAAACCAACCGGTATTTTGGGTAATCAAGGGCGAGAAAAGGTGTAAAACAATGGATCAAACACATTTGAAGTATACATTAAGCTGGGCAGGCCTAGCGGTTATGATTTTTGTCTTGATCGAAGTCATGACGATTTTTAATGTTATTGGTCAGTATGGTGTGACAACGCTCGTCTTGATTGGGATTAACGTGATTGCAGCAGTAGGCTTGAATTTAGTCATCGGAATGTCGGGGCAATTTTCGTTGGGGCATGCTGGTTTTATGGCTGTTGGCGCCTATGCGACGGCGCTTATTGTCAGTGCTGTCCCTAATGTTTTAGGGTTTGTTGTGAGTTTAGTGATTGGTATGGGCATGAGTGGCATCATCGCACTGCTGGTTGGGATACCTACTTTACGTTTGCGGGGCGATTATCTGGCGATTGCAACCCTTGGCGTTGCCGAAATTATTCGGATTGTGATTATTAACTTGAAAATAACGCGTGGTCCAGCTGGTATTTTTGGTATTCCTAATTTTGTGAATTGGCAGGTTGTTTTCGGCATCAGTGTGGTCGTGATTGCCTTGGTGGTTAATTTTGTGCGTAGTACGACGGGCCAAGCCATCATTGCCGTACGCGATAATGAAATTGCTGCGGCATCATTGGGCATTAATACGACCAAATATAAAGTGATTGCTTTTGTGATTGGTGCCATGTTGGCTGCTTTAGCCGGTGGTTTACGTGCGAGTTTTATTCAATCTGTTTCGCCACAAGATTACACCTTTATGCAAACCATCACCATTTTGATTATTGTGGTCTTAGGTGGTATTGGCTCGATGAGTGGTACAGTGGTGACGGCAGTTGTCTTGGGGTTACTGGACGTTGTACTCCAAAATTTTGGCCCACTTCGAATGGTCATTTACGCCGTTGTCTTAATTGTGGTGATGATTTTCCGGCCCCAAGGGTTGCTAGGCACATCAGAGCTATCGTTAAAAACGTTATTGTTTGATACAGGAGGCGAGCATGACAACCGTTCTAAAAACGCATGATCTGAGCATTGCCTTTGGTGGTGTGACAGCGGTCAATCAGGTTAATATTGAAGCACACGATAATGAATTGATTGGCCTGATTGGCCCAAACGGGGCGGGGAAAATCACTTTGTTCAATCTCTTAACGGGTGTCTATCAACCAACAACCGGCACAGTGGCGATGTTTGATGGTCAG
>USIU01000135.1 GCA_900554745.1 uncultured Leuconostoc sp. | reverse complement strand
CCCCGCCACACGTTGATCAACCGCAAAAAATGGGGGCCATTACGCCAGAATTGACTTTGTCACGTAATGCCATTGCCGCACAAGTCATTCAAGACTTTTTCCAAATGTATCAACAATACCAATCTGGAATCTATTTACCAGATTATCGGCGCCAGTTAATGGGCCTGGGTGAAACTGTCACCATTACCCAACATGATCAAACAATTACTGGTCAAATTTTACAAATAACCGATGACGGTTATCTGCAACTCCAAACCCCAACGGGGATCACCACCTTAACTAACGGGGATAGATTATAAAAAGGACAGGTCTTAACGACCTGTCCTTTTAATTGGCCTGCTGTTGTTCAGCAAGCGTTACTGTATTTTCTAATAATGTCGCAATGGTCATCGGTCCAACACCGCCGGGCACTGGCGTTACATAGCTGGCAATCCCTTGAACCGAGGCAAAGTCAACGTCGCCGACCGCTTTGCCATCAACGTAGTTCATGCCAACATCAACCACGACGGCGCCTTGTTTCAAATCTGCACCGTTAATAAAGTTTGGCTTTCCTACGCCGACAACCACAATGTCAGCAGCTTTCAAATATCTTTTTAAATCCGCCGCTGGTGTGTAACGGTGGGCTAATGTCACCGTTGCGTCCGCGTTATTGAGTAATGCAAACATTGGTCGACCAAATAGTTGTGAACGACCAACCACAACGGCTTGCTTCCCAAACGTTTCAATCCCGTAGTGATTCAGCAACGTCATCACACCTTGTGGTGTCGCCGCAACCGTATAATCAGCTAACGCATCGGCAAAAAGCATCCCCTGCACCGTAGCGCCTAAGCCGTCAGCGTCTTTATGCGGAGCAACCGCTGAGAAAACTTCGCGTTCCTTCACACCTTCGGCCAAAGGGCTTTGGACTAAAATACCAGTAATACTGTCATCCGCATTCAATTCAGCCACTAATTCTAACACACTTTCTGTGGTTGCATGGGCATCAGTGGGAATATCTTTTGTTTGAATGCCCAACGCAGCAGCTTTTTTAGATTTCATGCCAACGTATAAGCGACTCCCGTCATTTTCTGGATCGTAGATCACAGCCAACGTTACTGGCTTGTCAAGCTTTGCAACCCGTTCAGCAGTCTTGGCATTCGTGAGCTTTGCTACAGCTGCGCCATCAAGTATTTCAGTCATCAAAATGCTCCTTCGTTTGTCCGCACTTTTATGTTATATTTTTCTTAACAAAACTAAGTCATAGGAGTTTATTATGTCAGATCAACGGATTAGCTGGGATCAATATTTTATTGCCCAAGCTGCCATTTTATCAACCCGCTCAACGTGTACTCGCTTGCATGTTGGCGCCGTCCTTGTCAAAAATAACCGCATTATTGCCAGTGGTTATAACGGCGCCGTGGCCGGCACCCCGCACTGTACAGACGTCGGTGACTTAATCGTGGATGGTCACTGCATCCGTGCAGTTCACGCTGAGCAAAATGCGCTGATGCAAGCTGCACAAATGGGGATCAGTGTCGCTGATGCAACGGTTTATGTCACCGATGTCCCTTGTGTGCATTGCACCAAGCTCCTATTACAAGCAGGCGTATCAAAGATTAACTACATGCGGAACTATCGTAACGATCCCTTTGCTGAGGAACTCTTACAACAAAAACACGTGCCCTTACAACAAGTACCCTTCTCACAAGAAACCGCCAACCAAATTGACCTATCACGTTTCGTTACACATGAATGATCTAACATCAAAAACCTTGAATTATTTGTTAATAACGAACTATTTTTATTTTAGCATAATTTATCCGTTTAGAAAACGAATACTCGAAATACTTATCATAATCTCACTTAAGTCTTCCAGTCACTGTTTTAACCGCAAAACCGACACCCCAACGTTAACCAAAAGTCCATCATATCAAGGCTAGCCCGATTTTGACAGACACGAACAAACTTGCTAACTTCGGCAAAATTCGTTAATATTTAAGATAGATGATTTTGAGAAAGGAACCGTGCGACTGCGCTGTGGCACGATGAAAATAATGTCAAAAAATGAACAGCAATACCTTGATTTAGCACAAAAGATCTTAGCTGAAGGTAACCTTAAAGGCGACCGTACCGGCACCGGGACACACTCCCTATTTGGGACGCAAATGCGCTTTGATTTGCAAGAGGGCTTTCCACTCCTCACTACTAAGAAAGTGTTCTTTGGCCTCATCAAATCCGAACTGCTATGGTTTTTACGCGGCGATAATAACATTCGCTTCTTATTACAACATAACAACCACATTTGGGACGAGTGGGCCTTTAAAAACTGGGTCGAATCTGAAGATTACACAGGCCCTGATATGACTAACTTCGGTCATCGTGCCGAAACTGATCCTGAATTTGCTGCCGTTTATCAAGCACAAAAGGCTATTTTTGTCGATAAGATTCTCAACGATGATGCCTTTATGGAAAAGTTTGGTTATGTTGGTGATGTGT
Organism: uncultured Leuconostoc sp.; assembly: GCA_900554745.1. GTDB lineage: Bacteria > Bacillota > Bacilli > Lactobacillales > Lactobacillaceae > Leuconostoc. The sequence goes on along the minus strand of USIU01000135.1, from coordinate 1,446 downwards.
ACGGTAAGCTTTGGCGCGGCTGGGAAACAAGTAGCGTAACAGCCGGTAGCGAAACCATCGACCAAGTTGCCCGCCTCGTGGAAGAAATTAAAACAACCCCAGATTCACGTCGCCTCATTTTAACGGCCTGGAACGCCGACACAACGCCACAAGCACCGCTACCATCTTGCCACGTTTTGAGTCAATTCTACGTTGCTGACGGCAAATTAAGCCTCCAATTATACCAACGTTCAGGTGATTTCTTCTTAGGCGTACCTTTTAATATTGCGTCTTATTCACTACTATTACACATGATGGCCGCCCAAACGGGCTATGAAGTCGGTGACTTTGTCCACACAATTGGTGATACGCACATTTACAATAACCACGTGGCGCAAATTACCGAACAATTGTCACGGCCAATGCATCCCCTTCCCAAACTCTGGTTAAATCCTGACGTCAAGTCAATTTTTGATTACACCATGGCTGACATCAAAGTGCTTGATTATGAAAGCGAAGCCCCAATCAAGGCGCCGGTCGCTGTTTAATCGGTGCCAGTCAACTGAAAGGCCCACATCATGAAAATTAGACCGCTAGAAAGACGGGATCTACCTTATATTTATCAACAGGAAAATTCCCGAAAAGTCATGGCGCTGTGGTTTCAAGAAGCTTATACATCATTTGAAGAACTGCAACTGCTCTATGAACGTCATATCTTAGATCAGACTGAACGCCGCTTTGTGGTTGAAGAGGATGATCAATTTATTGGCGTTGTTGAATTAATGTATATCGATATGTTGCACCGACATACCGAAATTCAAATTATCATTCATCCCGATCACCAAGGTCTCGGCTTTGCCCAAGCGGCTATTCGTGCAGGCGTTGAGTACGCTTTTCAAGTGTTGAACATGCACAAGGTTTATCTTTACGTTGATGTCGATAATGCCGCAGCCATTCATATCTATGAAAAAGTTGGCTTCAAAGCTGAAGGTATTCTACGCGAACACTTCTTTGCAGAAGGCAAATACCACAACAGTATGATGATGGGCATTTTGGCCACAGAATTTATTAATCGCGCATAAAAAGCAGAACCACCTTGTGGTCCTGCTTTTTGATTGTCCAACATTTAACTGACATAAACAAAAAAACTTGTTTCTCAGGAAACAAGTTTAAGATTCAGAACTTCTCGGCGAACTGAATGATTGCAAACGCTGAAAGCGTTTACAGTACTATTATATCAATTTTTCATGATTGGTCAACCCAGTAACACGCGGTTAACTTAACCTTGGGCTTCAATCATTTGTGAGCCTAATTCAAAGTTATGTGAGTAATCAACTGGAATATCCACAACTACTGGACCTTCCGAAGCAAAGGCTTCATCAAGTACAGCATTCAATTCATCTGGTGTGTTAACGCGTAGTCCCTTAGCACCAAAACTTTCCGCATACTTGACCAGATCGATATTGC
>USIU01000134.1 GCA_900554745.1 uncultured Leuconostoc sp. | reverse complement strand
CTGTCACAATTAATTCAGCCACACGGCGGGCATCAGCTTCTTTGAAACCACGCGTTGTGATAGCAGGTGTCCCAATACGAATACCAGAAGTGATGAATGGGCTGAGTGTTTCATTTGGCAAGGCTTCTTTATTGGTTGTGATTGACACAGAATCCAATAATTCTTGTGTTTGCTTACCGTTCAAACCAGTCTTCGTTAAGTCTAAGTTAAACAAATGGTTATCTGTGCCACCGGCAACAACGCGAATATCTTCGGTGTTTGAGAAGACTTCCGCCATGGCTTGGGCATTCTTGATGATTTGTGCGGCATATGTCTTAAATTCAGGTTGCAAGGCTTCCCCAAAGGCAATCGCCTTACCCGCAATCACGTGTTCCAATGGACCACCTTGTGAACCTGGGAAGATAGCTGAATTCAATTGCTTGGCATACTTTTCTTGTGACAAAATCACGCCACCACGTGGGCCACGCAACGTCTTGTGTGTCGTTGACGTCACCACATCTGCAATCCCAACAGGATTAGGATGCAAGCCAGCAGCAACAAGGCCGGCAATATGCGCCATATCAACCATCAAGTAGGCACCAACTTCATCCGCAATCGCACGGAACTTGTCAAAGTCAATAATACGTGAATAAGCAGAAGCACCGGCAACAATCATTTGTGGTTGTACTTCACGTGCTTGTTGCGCAATGGCTTCATAGTCTAATTGTTCCGTCTCAGGATCCAAACCATACGTAAATGATTCGTACATTTTACCTGAAAATGACACCTTGGCACCGTGTGTCAAGTGACCACCAGCATCCAAATCCATCCCAAGAATGCGGTCACCAGGCTTCAAGAACGCCATGTAAGCCGCAGCGTTGGCTTGTGAACCAGAGTGTGGTTGCACGTTGGCATATTCAGCGCCAAAAAGCGCCTTCAAGCGATCAATCGCAAGTTGTTCAATAACATCGACATACTCTGTACCACCATAGTAACGCTTATAGGGATAACCCTCAGCATACTTATTCGTTAACACAGAACCTTGTGCGGCACGGACACCTTTTGAGGCAAAGTTTTCCGAAGCAATCAATTCAATCGTACGATTTTGGCGGGCACCTTCTTGTTGAATGGCACTCCACACTTCAGGGTCGCGTTCTTTAAATGACATGATGTTCTCCTAATACGTTAATGACTTAATTATACCGTATTTAAACAATTTTTTCTTTCTAATTATCCGTATAGTAACGAATTATTTATCATATTTTGTTGAATTGTTCGTTTTTATAGCAATTCTTGGCGGAATGTCTGATCAATTTGTGCCGGTGTAATCACCTGACGATGCAAAATTGGTTGCGCAAATAACGTTTGCACTGGCTTGGGAATGTCGGTCTGGGTTAATTGCGCTAATTGCAATAACCCATCATGGCCCGTCTTGGCTTGCGTGCCTAATGCTGTCAAGACCGTCTCGGCAAATTTGTAGGGACTTGCTGTAGCAGCTAGGAGAATTGGCCCACTGATGGCTTGTTCGGCCACCACAAAGCGACCTACGGCCGTGTGGGGATCAATGGCGTATTGCGTCTTGTCAAAGACGGCTTGAATGGTTTGCGTCACCTGCGCTTGTGTGGCAAACCCAGCCGTAAACTGACTGAGTTGACGGCGCGTTGCTGGCGTTAATTCATACGACCCTTTGTCAGCGAGATCTTGCATATAACGTTTCACTTCCGCAGTATTACGCCCGCTGGCAAAATACAGTAACCGTTCCAAATTGCTTGATACAAGAATATCCATGGCAGGCGCATTGGTCACTTTGAAATCACGTTGCCGATCGTAACGACCCGTTTGGAAAAAGTCAGTTAATACGTGGTTTTCGTTGGATGCGACGACAAATTGGCGCACTGGTAAACCAATTTGACTAGCATAATAAGCGGCCAACACATTCCCAAAATTACCGGTTGGTACCGCAACTGTCACTGGCTCACCAGCTTGAACTTGGCCTTGTTTGACTAGTTGGGCGTAAGCATGAATATAGTAGACAATTTGTGGGACCAACCGACCAATATTGATGGAGTTAGCCGATGAAAAACGTTCGTGGTGCGCAGCTAAATCCGCCACTAACGCTTTTTTAGCTAACAACGCTTTCACCGCTTTTTGCGCATCATCAAAATTCCCAGTGATGGCGATGACATGAGCATTTTTAGCCGCTTCCGTTTGCATTTGTTGGCGTTGCATTTCGCTAACCCCTACTTCTGGATAGAACACGACAATCTCTGTTTGTGGCACATCCCCAAACCCACGCATGGCCGCTGTTCCGGTGTCACCAGAAGTAGCCGTTAGAATCACCATCGTGTCCGTAATCTGCTGTTTTTTAGCGGCAGCTGTCATTAAATGTGGCAAAGCCTGCAAAGCGACGTCTTTAAAGGCCAAGGTTGGGCCATGAAATAATTCCATATAAGTGAGTTGATCTTCTTGGTGATAGGTGACAACATCCGACTGTCCCCATTGTTTCCCATACGCTTTTGCAATAATATGGTCAATTTCGGCCACACTAAAATCGTCAAAAAAGCCATCAAAAACTTGCGTGGCAATTTCTTGATAGGTTTGATCCTTTAATTTTTCCCAATCCAGTGTCAACGTTGGCCACGTTTCGGGGACATAAAGGCCACCATCTGGTGCAATACCATTTAAAATAGCTTGACTGGCGGTCACCTTTGGTGCTTCACCACGTGTTGAGACATAATTAAGCATGACTGACTTCCTTTGATTTGAGTAATTTAGTTTGATTATAACAAATAACTTCTAATTCTTGAAGAAAAATGATAGAATTGTCATAATAATGAACAAAACAAAGGATGATTTTATGGAAATTGGAATTGGCCTCTTTGGCTTAGGCACAGTCGGCAGTGGCGTGGTGAAAATCCTCCAAGAAAATGCCGAACAAATTACCAAACGCACGGGCGCACGACTGGTCGTGAAGCAAGCTGTTGTTCGTAATTTAGCAAAGCAACGAACTGGTTTTGTCCAGAACTTTCCAATCACCGATGAGCCCAATGACATTTTGGCAAATCCAGCGATTCAGATTGTCGTCGAGGTCATGGGGTCAATCGATCAAGCCTACGCAATAATTAAGCAGGCACTTAACGCTAAAAAGCATGTGGTCACAGCCAACAAAGACCTCATTGCGAGTCGCGGTCAAGAACTCGTGGCGATCGCCGAAGCAAATGGCGTTGACTTGTTTTTTGAGGCAGCCGTTGCTGGTGGTATTCCCATTTTGCGCACCCTATCAACAAGTTTTACCGCTGATGAAATTTCTCGGGTAGCCGGTATTATTAACGGGACCAGTAACTTCATTTTGACCCAGATGGCAACGAATCAGTTATCCTATCACACAGCCTTAAAATTAGCTCAAGAAAAAGGGTTTGCTGAAGCTGATCCCACTAATGACGTTGAGGGCTTTGATGCTGCCTACAAACTCATTATTTTGGCAAATTTTGCCTTTGGTGTACAACCCGTCATGTCTGATTTAACGATTCAAGGCATTACTGGTTTGACTGATGCTGACATTGCGGATGCCAATAGTTTTGGTTATGCGCTGAAGTTATTAGGCGTGGCACAACGTGTTGGCGAATCAAAAGATGCTATTAGTATTGAAGTTTCTCCACAATTAGTGCCCTTTACCCATCCCTTAGCCACCGTCAACAATGAAAATAACGCGGTCTTAGTGAATGGTGAATCCGTTGGCGAAGTGATGCTTTACGGCCCTGGTGCTGGTGAAATGCCGACCGCTAATTCCGTGTTAAGTGATTTAACCAATGTGGCGACCGACCTTGCCTTAAACACGCCGGGTCGTCCCTTTAATTCCTTTAACCAAGCCATTGATTTGGCTAAGCCATCACAACGGGTGGCCCGTCGGTTTATCGTCATCGAGGTAGATGACACGCCAGGTGCCATGTATTCAGTAACTGGGATGTT
>USIU01000133.1 GCA_900554745.1 uncultured Leuconostoc sp. | reverse complement strand
AAAGACCGTTAACATCGGCGTGCCAATCGCATTGGTTGCATCTCTTAACCCGCCGAGACCCGCTTCAAAAATAACAAAGTCAACCGCATTTTCCACAAAATGCATGAGCGAAATGACAGTAAAGTACTCAAAATAAGTCAAATGATTAGCGGGGACACCATGCCGCTTGAAACACGCAACCAAGTCTTGATAATGTCGCAAAAAATCAGCTTTCGAAATCATCTCATCGTTGACTGTGATTTGTTCCCGATCCGATAAAATATAAGGACTCGAAAAATGACCATAAGAATAGCCATTGGCCTGTAAAATAGCCCCCAACATAGCGCCAGTGGAACTCTTCCCATTCGTACCAGCAATATGAATAATCTGGAGCTTTTGGTCCGGTTGACCAAGCCACGCTAACACTTCTTTCACGACTGCCACGCGTGAATCATCTAACTTATGCCAGTGATTATCCAAACTTTTGATCACGCGCTTATAGTTTGTTGCAACCCGTGCGGCACGCCGCTCTCCCCATTTAGCCACATCCAGCCTCCGACAATTAATATGCCCTTTATTTTATCACATGTCCCTTCAAAAATTACCTTGTGCAGGAAATAATTTTAAACAAAAAAGACGACTTACATCGTCTTTGGAAAATCAGTAAAGATGGCATGGACACCCCAGTTGTCTAACCGTTGCGCAACCGCTATGTCGTTAACCGTCCAAACATTGACCGGCAATTGATAATCTAATAGTAGCTGAATGTCTGCCTCGGTAAGCCCGTTCACATCAGGATGGACATAAGTCGCCCCAACTGACCGGGCGCGGGTCACAGTATTTTCTGAAATCATCTCGGCCGTCAACAGGCCAATGGTGATTTTTGGCATCAGTTCATGAAATTTTTTAAGTAATTTCACATCAAAACTCGACACAATAATCTGATTGTCACGATTAATGCGATGAATGGCTTGATGCAGGCGCATTAAATAAAAATTTTGCTGCTCACCGCGGACATTTGTCTTGAGTTCCAAGTTCACATTGATGTGGTGTTCATTAATGAAATCAATTAACCAATCCAACGTCACGATACGTTCACCAGTAAAAGCCGGCGCAAACCATTGGCCAAAATCCAACTTTTGTAAACCCATCAGTGAATTGTGATTCACTGTGCCGTTACCATTTGAGGTCCGATTGACTTTACTGTCATGAATCAAGACCAGATGACCGTCGGCAGTCATATCAATATCAGTTTCTAACCAATTGACACCAAGGGGTATCATCAATTCAAACGCGGATCGGGTGTTTTCTGGTGCTTGGGCGGATATGCCGCGATGCGCAATTTTAATCATGCGTCTACCTCACTTTTTTGGATGATTCGCAGCATTGTAGGCTGCTAGCGCTTGATTGGTCGCATCTTGTGCGACTTTCAGACTCTGATCAATCGGCGCCCCATTGGCGATGGCTTGCATCGCCGTTTCCATATTTGTCCGAGCAATTGGCATAATCGGCACCAACGGCCCAGCCGTCACTGGATTTTTTTGACTCGTGGCCAATTGTTGCGTTGCGACAGCTAAATTCGGATCCTTGGCAACCGCTGACGTGATTTGGGGCAAATCTTTTGCATGTTTGTTCACAGCAAGATACCCTGTCGCTAAACGCCATTGCGCTTGCGACTCAGCTGATGCCATGAATTTCAAGAAATCGGCCACGCCTTGTTTGACGTTTGCGGGTTGGTGCTTATTCGCCCAAAGTGCTGCCCCGCCTAGGGCTAAACCATTGCGCGGAATACCATCAGCATGCGGCAGATAGGTGACACCAAGTTTAAACTTGGCGTTGGCTTGCAAATCGCCCGTGGAAGCCGAGGATTGCATAAATAGCCCCAACTTTCCGGCCAAAAACGCCGTTTGTTGGTTCGCCTCGGCAATGTCACCCGATCCGTAATTGACAAAAGATTTATCTTGAATGGCTTGCGCCATAAACTGCATTAAACGCTTGGCTGCTGGCGTATCGATATTGATTTTAGTCGCATACTCACCAGGCGCACGCCCATTATCATGGTTGGCCAACAATTGGTTTTGGTTAGCAGTTAATTCTTCAAATAACCACCCATAAGCTTCAATCGTCATCCCTTTTGTCTTGCCACCAGTTTTAGCCGTTATGGCCTTGGCCAGCTGCAACACATCCGAATAACTTGGATCTTCTGGCAGCGGCGTCAAACCCAACTGTTCGACGAGACCTTTATTATAATACAAAACCGGGGTGGATGTATTAAAAGGCATGGCTTGCAGCTGCTGATTAACGGTGTAGTAACGGGCAATATTATCCTCGATTTGATCCGTCGTTTGACTGGATAAGAGCTGTGACATTGGGACCGTACTTTTGGTCGACAACATCGTACTTGTCGCAATTTCTTGCGCCTGCACAATGGCGGGTGCGGCCGAAGAATTCGCCACATTTAAATACTTTGGTAAGGACTCTGTATAAGCCCCTTGATATTCTGGCACCACCGTATATTTGTCTTGCGAAGCATTATACTTGGCCACTAATTGCTTGAGGGCCGCAGCTGGTTTGCCACCCATGGAATGCCAGAAAACAATGGTCGTGCGCTGATTGGCGCTGACTGTTGGCGGTTTAATTTGAAAAACACCGACGAACAGCGCAGCGAGTATCACGCCACACACGATCATGATCGTCATGTTTTTTTTCATCATGATTTCACCGCCCCATCAATTAAGCCAGATTTAAAAGCCTTTTGTGACAGTAACAAGACCGCTAAACTTGGTATCATCATCAAAATGGCACTCGCCATAATCAGTCCCCAAGAATTAACTGCTTCGGTAGCTTGTAACTGACGTAAACCAATTTGTACCGTGCGCACATTGTCACTATAGCTGGTAATCAGTGGCCACAAATACATATTCCAAGTCGTCAAAAACGAGTAGGCTGCTAGCGTCAAGAGACTGGTTTTAGCATATGGCAAGACGGCACGGTATAAAAATTGCCAATGCCCAATCCCTTCAACTTGTGCTGATTCCCGCAAAGCCATGGGCACTTGCATAAAGGCTTGTCGCAACAAAAACGTCCCAAAAGCGGTGGCGAAAAACGGCAAGGCCAAGGCCGCATAATGGTTCAAAAACCCCAACCAGCGCAACGTTTGAAAGTTAGGAATCAATTGCGCTTCAAACGGTAGCATCATGGTAGCAATAAAGGCATAGAAAATCACGTTTTTTCCTTTAAATGGGATAAATACAAAGGCGTAGGCCGCTAAGGCTGAAAAAATAACTTGGCCAACCATGACTAAACTGGCTACGACAAATGAATTCACTAAATAGCGCAAAATCGGCGTCTGCGTCAAGGCCTGCACATAATTTTCAAGTGACAGCGCAGCGGCAAAATATTGACCGTTTAGAATTGCGGTGTTCGGTAGTAAAGACACCCAGATGCCTACAATGACTGGGGCAAAAATTAAGAGTGACAGGCCCATTAATAGGCTATAGCGCCAAATTTTTTCTCGTGTTGGTATAATCATTGATACATCACCCGCTTTTCTGTGAGTTTGAATTGCGCCAGGGTCACCAACGCAATCAAAATCGCTAGCATAATCGACTCTGTTGAGGCTTTTCCGACATTTAAGTTCACAAAAGCATCCCGATAAATTTGATAGACAATCAAATTCGTATCATTATTGGGGCCACCTTTGGTCAATAAATCAACTTGCCCAAACGTTTGAAAAGCATTAATCATCGTCACCGTTGCCACAAAAAACAAAGTCGGGCTAATATGGGGTAACGTGATGTAACGAAACTTGAGCCAAGGTGTGACCCCTTCAATTTCAGCCGTTTCATATAAATGGGTTGGGACATTTTCTAACGCACCAGAAATGGCCAAGAAAGCAAATCCGATATTCATCCAGACAACCGTCAAAATCACAGCTACCAATGCCCAGACGTTACCAGTCAGCCAGTGAATCGG
>USIU01000132.1 GCA_900554745.1 uncultured Leuconostoc sp. | reverse complement strand
CGCTAAGGCTGTTATTTTTTGTATTAAAAAGGCACATAAAAAGCCGCAACCGAAGTTGCGACTTGATATAGCTCGTGAGAGAATCGAACTCTCGATTCCGCCGTGAAAGGGCAGCGTCTTAGCCACTTGACCAACGAGCCATGGTCAGTGATGTTTGATTTGTATCAAACAACTATATTAGTATAGCAAGAAATAAAAACGCCGTCAACACTTTTTATCAAAAAATGTGCCAATTAATTGCCATTTGCTGCCCTTACAGCATTTATTCCGGTTGTGATGCTTTTGGTTTCATGGTTAAGAGTTCGGTTGGTTCGACCGGCCGTGGTGCATGCGCCGCGTTGTGCTTATAATATCGCCAAGGTACTTTAGGATCAAACTCCGGATCCGTTGTTACGGGCAAACCATTTCTAAAGCGCGTTAACAACCACGTTTCTAGCGGTTTAGGCACGCCTAGCAACTCAAAATCAGCTGGCGACACCGCATAACGAATCGCTTGCATATCATGTTGCGCCACCTTTTGCACCCAGTTTGGCTCTACAATTAATTCACGTCCCAGCGCGGCAAATGTCACGCCTTCATCCATTAAGCGCTCGACTTGGTCCGGCTGCTTGAGTAAACCAGCCACCATCAAGGGGAAATCTGCCGGTAATGCTTGCTTATAATGCGCAATAATCATGTCCGTATCCGTTTTATCTTTGAACGGTGTTTGAAAAGCATCTTTTAGTGATAAATGTAAATAATCAACCGGTAAATCAACAAGTTTTTTCGCAAATGCTAACGAATCCGCTAGGGTAATCCCTGGTGTCATTGGTTCTTCCGGTGATTGCCGATACCCTAACAAAAATGGCCGATCAGCATATTTATCAATCGTTTGCGCCACCTTCGCTGTCACGGCTAAACCAAAGCGCTGCCGCTTTTCTAGCGACCCACCCCAAATATCATCCCGACGATTACTATCTGGCGAAAAGAATTGTTGCATCAAGTACAAGTTCGCACCGTGCAACTCTACCCCATCAAAACCCGCGAGAATTGCCCGACGTGTCGCCTGCGCAAAATCATCAATGATTTGCACAATTTCATCATGCGTTAACGCCCGTGGCGTGTCATGCTCACCCTTTGGATAAGGCTGGGCAGATGCCGAAACCGGCGTTTCCCCACGTAAAATCGCACGCGTTGATTGACGACCAGCCGCAAAAATTTGCAAAATCGCCTTCGCTCCACCAGATTGAATGGCACTCGCTAATCGGCGCAAACCTGGAATGTGATCATCATGTGCCGCTGAAAGACCGCCCTCCCAACCACGGCCCAATTCGTTGACATAAGCTACCTCCGTCACAATCATCCCAGGTCCTTGCGCCCGTAGTTGATAAAAACGTAATTCATTATCCGAAACACTGCCATCTTCAAGCGATGATCGTAACGTTGTTGGCGCCATCACGACCCGATTACGCACGGTCACACCCTTATTTTTAAATGTATAATTGTCTAAAAAATCATAATTTATTTGCATAAGTCTATTATACAAGAAAAAGCAATCATCGTACCGCCTCTGGCACGAGAATTGCTTTTTCAAAGTGATCAAAATCATGGTACAACAACTTTTCATAACTGAGCCATTGGTCGGCCGGTTGAATAAAATAGACCATCTCAATTAATTTACTGTATAACATTTTGGCTGTTGCCGTTTGGTTTTGTAAAATTGCCTGGATCACCCCGACAATTTTTTTAATCAGCTGGGCATGCCAAGCTAAGGCGTCGGTTGGCAAGGCCATAATTTGCGTGGCAAGTTGCATACTGGTTGCCACCTCCCGCTGCTGTAACGTTGCCATCATCATTTTGTATTGCATTTCAACCAAAAAGTTCGTCAAGTAAGGTGCTTCATCATGACTATCTGCGAGTCGTTGCAGCAATGCGGCCTGTGCCTTTGGAAAACTGGTTTGCAGTTGCGCATAGGTCAAATGTGGCATCACCACTAAAAAGAGTGCAATCTCAGTCGCCGTGTGGTACGTTGAAGCACACAAAATCTGCGTAATCACGGGCAACACCGGCTTAATGTAGCTTGCTTCTTCATCATTGGCAACAGTTTGTTGTAACTGACGCAATACCTGCACCAGCGGTTCATAATCATGCGCCTGGGTTGCAGTTTGTACTGCGGCTTGTAATTGTTCTGATAACGGCAATGCAACCGATGTTGGTTGTTGCTGCTTTGTTTGGCAAGCTTCATCTTGCAAGACACGTGCATACATCAAAAAATCCGTCAAATTAACATGTAACACATTCAAAATAGATAGTAGCCGCGTCATCCCCAAATCCCCGGCACCATTAATATAAGCATAGAAACGGCTGCGTGAAATATTGGCTTCTGTCAAAATACGCTTAACCGGCACCCGCTTTTCCCGCACAAAAAATTTTAAAGCTTGATTATAGTATTGATGCTCTAACATGGTCATCGTTCCCCTCCCCAAAGGCCCTCTTACATTGATACCAAGTATACCGACTTGTTAAAAAGGTGTCAAACCAGACTAGCCAAAATGGCAACAAAAAAAGACCACCTACGTGATCTTTTAAGTGCGGATGAAACAGTCGTTTCACGCTAAATTTTAATACCAACCAGTTGCTTGTGAGTGTGCCCAAGCATTTTCAGCTGTACCATAACGTTCAGCGATGTAAGCCTTCATCGCGTTCAATTGGTCGTTGTAGTCAGTTGAGTTACCACCGTAACGTGCACGTGCTTGTGCTGACAATTGACCGATACCAAAGTATTGACCGTTACGTGCATTGACGTTGCCACCAGATTCGCGTGCAATCAAAGCGTTCAAAGCAGCTGAAGATGACACTTGTGGCGCTGCTGGACGAACAGGCGCTTGTTGTACTGGTGCTTGTTGCACTGGTGCGGCTACGGGTGCAACAGGTGCTTGAACAGCTTGTGTTTGTGCTGGTGCAGCTGTTGCTTGTGGTGCAGCAGCTTCAGTAAATGTCAAGTGTTGACCAACAAAGATCAAGTTCACATCAGTGATGTTGTTCTTTGCAGCGATGTCTTCAACTGTTGTGTTGTATTCACTTGACAACTTGTTCAATGTGTCGCCAGCCTTAACCACATAGTCTGCTGGACGGTTTTGTGAATCTGTTGTGTCGGCACTTGCATGTGATGCACCGAAAGCAAAGGCGCTGGCTACACCAGCCGCAACTGTTAATGTCTTTTTAAAACTAAGCATGAAATATATACCTCTTAATAGAATGATTTAAGTTTTTCTTACGATATGTTACGTAGAGTATTCTATGCCCTAAATATAATAGGCAAACATCGAGATGATGTCAGTTATATTACGCACTGTTATTTACTAAACTTTAATCATTTGATTTGTTCAATATTTCAAGTTAAAGGCCAGTTTTGGTGTGGTTGGTAGTTGCTGATGGGTTTGAAAATAGGCCGTGAGCAGTGCTTGCACTGGCCGATCATCACTTAAAAGGGTGGGCGCCTGTTGATAAGCTGGATAATTTCCGCCACCAACCGCGCGGTAGCTGTTCATAGCAATCGTTAACGTCTCATCATCTTGCACGTCATGTCCTTTAAATTGCAACGTTGTAACGCGTTGTCCAACAGGCTGCGTGAGATCAAATGTATAGTGTAACCCGTAAACCAGATCATAGTTATAGTGTTCGACTTTGGGTTTAAGCCATGCCGGATTAATCGCTGGCTGGCCCGCTTCGACGATAAAGTAGTCGGCCGTATGTTCCAAACTATCCCGCAAGGCGCGGCCCGTGACCCGCTTCGTCACCAAGGTATTGTCAAAGGGATAGTTTTGCAAAATTTGTCGTAAAGTGACATTGACGGGTAAACTCATCGGATTATTATTGAGGCTCACTAAGGTCACATCGGCTTGCGAAGCGGCTAACTGCACCGACGCAAGCCATTGCAAAATAGGATGACCAAACTGCGCCATTTGTAATGGCTCGA
>USIU01000131.1 GCA_900554745.1 uncultured Leuconostoc sp. | reverse complement strand
CTGATTCACAATACTTTCCCGCCACACGTACCACTTCCGTTGTTGGAGCGTTGGGATCATTCGCCAGTACGGCATCATAGTCCGCTTGGTAAAGCGCTGGTCGAATATTATCGCCCATTCCCCCATCAACGGCGAGATACTGACGCAAATCTGGAATATCCTTGCGTGACCCAATCGTATAAAGGGTTTGTCCAGCAGGCCCAACAATTGAACGCCCTGGCTCAATCCAAATTTCTGGCATTGGCCAGGCAAATGCGGCCGCCTTGGCTTTCAGCGTGGCAATAATGGCTGCGGCATAGTCACTTTCAGGCAACGGTGTATCCTCTTCGGTATACCGAATGCCAAAACCACCCCCAACGTTAATCACAGCTGGCGTCCAACCCCAACTATGTGCCGTATCGGCTAGTAACGCCGCGTTCTTTTCAAAACCCGTCACATCAAAAATCTGTGACCCAATATGGGCATGTAAGCCGCGTAGATTAAGGTTTTCATCTAAACGGGCAATCTCATAGGCGCGTTTTGCCTGACCAGTCAATAAATCAAAACCAAACTTAGAATCCTGTTGACCAGTACTAATAAATTCATGCGTATGCGCGGCAATGCCAGGTGAAATACGCAGCAAAATGTCCTGTTGGACTTGTTGCGCAGCGGCAATTTCTGATAACCATTGCAATTCTAAGAAATTGTCAACAATAATCGTGCCGACGCCAGCACGCACCGCCATGGTTAATTCATCCCAACTCTTATTATTGCCATTAAAACTCAGATGCGCTGCTGGAAAGCCGGCTGCTAGTGCGGTGTACAATTCGCCACCCGACACAATATCTGCGTGGATGCCTTCTTGTTGCGCGACTTGATAAATGGCTTTGGTTGAAAATGCTTTTGAGGCATAACTCACCACGTACGGCACAGCTTCACGCTCAAAAATTGCTTTAAACGCACGCATCGTTTGCCGAATTTTAGACACATCGTAAACATATAACGGTGTCCCATAAGTGTTGGCTAATGTGACGGCATCAACACCGTCAATGGTCAAATGTGCTTGTGCGTTTGTTGAATAATTCATATACCTTCTCCACCTGAGCGATGCCCTATTTGGTAACATAAAAAGCCTTTTGTTCGAGACATGGTCACGGACAAAAGGCTTCTAAAGCTTGCGTTTTTGACAGTTTCCATAGCTCACCGTTATGACTAACGACAGTCTAATAGTTCTTAACCATTAGCCCAACAAACTAACTTTGTAGTGTTAGTTCATTTCGGCGATTTCCCCTTTAACCTATCCTCCCAATTGCTACAACAATTCAGATAAGCGACTCCTGTCAATCGCAACCTCTATGTGAAATTAAATTTTATGTTGTTATTATAATAGCTTACGCATTTAAAAATGTCAAATTTTTAATTTAATATGGGGTATCAATGAAAGTTAAACCTAATTCTTTCCCATATTTTTGGATGGTTGCTTCTGATAAATTCATTTCAAAAGCTAAATCAATATAACTCGTCATGCCGGCGTTAAATAGGGCCAGTACTTTGGCTTTGCGTTCATCTTTACCGATCGCTGCCTCAGTCCCCAGTGCTTGTACGCCATGACCAACAAGCGCTTGGCTCGCTTCACTTTTAGGCTGATGATCACGTTGATCGCGTTCACGATATGCTTGTGCGGCGGCTTTAATGTCTAATTTTTCGACTGTGACATCTGTTGTAATATCACTCGCTTTTTTAAATTGATAATGCATGCTCATTCCTCATACTTGGGCACGTTGTATCATGGCTTGGCCATCAACAGGGGCAAAAACACCATTCTCATAAACAGTTGTCAAGAGATCCTCTCCGGGTTCTTGTTGTGATACCGTGACAATTTGGCCATCTCGGCGAATCACTTTAAGGAGACCGGCTTTTGACGCTTTTGAGGCATCTGTTTTGGGCTTTTTTTGGATATTGATGTGTTCGCCCGTAGCCGTCTCTGCATAAGCGGCTTTGATAGCAAAACGCGCTGTATCTCGGGTAAAGTCTTCTTGCAGTAGGCCACCACCTGAGCCAACCACCAAATTATCGGCTGACCAGCCAGCAGCCATCAAGGCTTCATAAAGGGCAATGATCGTGTCGGCTTTCATGCCGTCGCCTTGAATAATGCCGACATTATGTTTTAAGACACGGTAACCCTTGTCATTGATTGTCGTGCCAAAAATGTCACCTAATAAGGCCAATACTTGCAAATCAATCGTGAGTGGATCGCCAGAATCAGGCCGTAACACAATCCGGCCTGCCCGATCCATAATACGGGCTTTAATGTCTGGTGAGCCAATCACATTTTGAACAAAATTCAGCGCATCATATGAATCAATCACAATTGACAAAATGGCATCATCCGGTGCGCGATCCAATTGGGCATTAACATAGGCCAATTCACCCGCGCCAGGACCATAGGATGTCGCTACTGAATGTTCTGTTGCCCACACTGATAAGGCACGCCCCGGCACCCCATAAACGGCTTCAAAGTAAGCCGAAGCTGCCATATTATCTGAGCCACGGAAGTGCAACAAATGCGCAGCACCACCACGTTTCGCTGACTCTAATGACGTGGCACCGCGCAAACCAAAGTCATTGACCGCCAGTGCAAGATTAGCCGGGGTCCCTGATTGTTCAAATAGTGGCGTTAACCGTTGCCGAATAACCATTGAATTGGTGGCAATCGTTGTCGGATACCAAACGTGCATCAAGACGTCTTCCAACGCATTCAAACTCGTGGCAAACCAATCAGCCGTTGACTCAATGGTAAAGAGCGCATTCCCGACTGGCACCGTCATCCCTTCGGGTAAGGCTTTAATTTTAACAGGAAAATAACCCAGATCACGGACTTTTTCCCAAACCGAGCGATTAAAATAAGCTGACGTTCCAAAAGTAAGTTCACTCACACGCGCTGCTTCATCTATCATCTCATCAGTGATGGGTTGGCGGAAATAGGCATCCAAAATCATCTGTAAGCCAAACCAACTCACTTGGTCAAATTGGCCACCCACACGGGCCTCGCCATAAGCGTACAATTTTGTTAACTGCGCCGGATACTGTAAATGATGAGTTAATTTATAGGCATCCGTTGCTAAAATGACATTTTCCGTCATGCTTTTATCTCCGGTAAATCTGTCGCAATCAAGTCACGTGTCACGTCACGGTAATCGTCACCATGCAGTCGTAACAAGCGCCAATCATAGACTTTATCATCATCAAATTCATCAATATAAGGTTCAAATTCGCCTTCCGTTTGCAAGATCAAATACCCCGCAAAGGCAGCGACGAATTCTTCGTTAGTGGCCACAACCCGCGTCAACTTACCGTCATGGAAGAAGCCAACTGCCAGTTGATCGCCTTGCCATTGGCCCTCTACAGCCCACTTCAACGTGATCCAATCCGACATAGTCAAACCCAGGTTCAATAAATAATCCAACGACAAGCGAATGTGAATCGGGTGGGCCTTCGTTTGTGACGCAATCCCTTGCGCATCAAGTTGACTTGAAAAAATGCCCACTAAGGCTTCCAGCTCCGCAATCGTTGGCAGGCTCGCATCATCTTGCCATTCTTTGACCAAATCAATGTTCACATCCAACGCGTCTGCGATTTCTTGGGTGGTAATTTGTGTTAAGTGTTGTAATTTTTCAATGTTATTCATTTTAATCATCTATCATTGCGGACGCAACATCACGCCGCAACCTTCCCCATCTTTAAACTTATGTCTTAAATTATAGCACTGATCACAGGTGCCCATAAAAAAAGTCACGACTGACAGGCAATGTCACCGTGACCCATGATTCTCCAAAAGCCCAACATGAATTATAAAATGTGGAAATTTGTGTGAAAGAAAGTAATTTTAGATAGTCTTGCGACCGATCAAAAGGAGTAATTCATGCTGGGTCAACGCATCCTGCGCTGTATCTAAAATTTATCACATTTATTGTATTTTTGTCAAAAGATTAT
>USIU01000130.1 GCA_900554745.1 uncultured Leuconostoc sp. | reverse complement strand
CCTTCTAATTGTGGCGCTTGCCGCGTCACCAAATCTTTCCGCCATAACTTTAAGGTTAATAGCAGATAGTCTTCGTAAATCGCATGTGTTTGCGCTGCTCGCAAGGCGACCTCAGCAATACGGTCGGTTTCTCCCATCACTAAGGGTTGTTGCAACTCGCGGTAACCCGCTAACATACTTGCCAATAAAAATAATTTATCCGCCCGCATCAATTTTGGCATCAACAGCAGCTCGTTCACAGCGTTCCCAATATGCGTAAAGGCGTGAGCCCAACCATTCGTGCCGATGAAACCACGGGCATCACGTTCCAATGCCGCATACAAAGCTACGCGGTTAATCACGTGATCTAACAACGCATCCGACATAAAGGCTGTTTTTGTCCGCTGCGTAAATAACAAAAGTGACACGAGCAACACACTAAACGATCGTCGGTATATGGCGACATTATTCGCTTCAAAAATGTGGGCAAATAATTGCTCATCAGACACCAAATCCGTCATCAACCAGCGCATTTGCGTATCAGACAATAATTGATTTTGAATCACATCACTCAGGAAAAAAAACGCCCCTGTGTCACGATACTTAGGCAATGGATTGGCCAACTGTGCTACCGCTAAACGTAAGGTTTCATCTGGCACGGGTACCAGCTTCTCCGTCCCTTGTTCTTGTGCGGCTGCCTCAAGTTGCTGACTATACGTTCGCATGGCAATTAAAGCTTGTTCCCCATCGACAGGTAACGCGACTGAAGTCACCGGTTGCGGGGATACCCCAGCCAAAATTTCAGCCATCGTTTCCCCCAGTGATTGGAAAATTTCGCCCTCACGCGTTTTATTTCTTAAAGCAATAAATTGTGTTTGTAGTTCGCTTAATGTCATCATTACATTGAAAACCCTGTTGACTCTGTAAAGGTGGCGTTTTGCTGCTGATAACCAATACTTAAAATCAGCCCAATCCCAATCAAATTACCGAGCAGTGATGACCCACCTTGAGAAATAAACGGTAGTGGAATACCGGTTAATGGTAACAAGCCAATATTCATGCCAATATTTTCAAAGACGTGGAATAACAACATCATCACGACGCCTGTGGCAATATACGCATAAAAGGCATTTTGTGCTTTAAATGTGGCGGCAATTAAACGATAAATCAAAATAAAGTACAGCGCAATCAACAAAGCACCACCGATAAAACCAAAACTTTCCCCAATCACTGAGAAAATCATGTCCGATTCACGCACCGGCACGTAAACTTTCAAATGACCAAAACCCTGTCCTGTGAGTTGCCCAGAACCAATCGCCTTCAAACTCTGATACGTTTGATAACCGGATGATGACGTGTCTTGATCCGGATGCAACCAAGTTTGAATGCGGTCAAACTGATACAATTTGAAACCCAAAGCATCTAAAATTCTTTTCCCGGTCGCTGACGTCACTAACGCCAGTAACGTAATCCCGATTGCCGCTGCAGCCGCAATAACCGGCCCGAGAATACGCCATGTCACGCCTGATACCAGGGCCACGCCACCAAAGATGGCCATAAATACCAACAATGTCCCCAAGTCATTTTGCATCGCAATCAAAACCCCGATGGGCAAAAAGCATAAGGTCATCTTACCTAACAATAACCAATCAGAGTGGACGTCATGATGCTCATATTGTCGATTATGTTGGGCCACGACCCGACTCAACATCAAGATAAACGCCGGTTTGACGACTTCGGAAGGCTGAAACGATACTGGTCCAAAAACAAACCAAGATTTCGCACCGGTTGATGCCGCCATACTACGGTTATAAAAAATTAAGACGGCAACCAGTAAGAAAATCCCTAAGCCGTAGGCTACTGGCGCGAGTCGCCAAAGTTGCGAGGCATCAAACCGCAATAAAAAGGCAATAATAATTGCCCCTAAAATCCAAAACACCCCCTGCACGATTGTGGCCCGCAAAGCCGATTGTATCGTGCCATACTGTGAGTTGAGGGCTGCTTCGAAGATCGAACTCAGACCAATAATCATAAATAGCAAAAGAATTAAAATAATGCCCCAATCCAATTCTGAACCGGACGTACGATTACTCATTTGTCGTGAAGGTCGTTGCATGTTGATGTTACCTCGTTTTATGTACAAACCCTTATCATGTCTCGATGATAAGGGTTTTTCTGATTATTTTACTGATATAAATTAAAACTTGCTAAAATAGCTTCAATTGCTTCATCTTGCGTTTTTGCTTGATTAATTACGGCTTGCTGGCCAAAATAACCAACAAAACCACGATCTGCTGGTGCAACGTAACCAATTTGTTTTTTATCGATTAAAACTTGTGTTTGGTTCTCGACAACAACAAGCTCAACACCAAAATTTTGATTTTTCTTCCGCATATTACAATCCTTTACGCCCTGATTTCATGTGTTCAAGCAACGCCCCAGCACCCTTAGCCACATTGTCTAGTGGTGAATCAGATACCACAACTGGTACTTCCAGCGCATCAGACAACAGTTGATCCATGCCGTGTAACAAAGCACCACCACCCGTCAACATAATACCACGGTCAATAATATCAGCTGCTAATTCAGGTGGCAACTTCGCCAATACAGAATGTGTCGCACGAACGATTTGTTGTAACGTGTCATGCAAAGCTTCTTCAACTTCGTTTGAATTAATCGTGATCGTCTTTGGCATACCCTCAAAGTTATCACGACCACGTACTTCCATTGTTAAGGGTTCATCAACTGGCAAAGCTGAGCCAATTTGGATTTTGATGGTTTCCGCTGTACGTTCACCAACAATCAAATTGTGACGGCGCTTAAGGTAGCCCACAATGTCAAAGTTCATCTTGTCACCGGCCACACGAATTGATTCCGACACCACAATATCGCCGAGCGAGAGCACCGCAATATCGGAGGTTCCACCACCCATGTCAATGACCATTGACCCAACGGGCTTGAAAATATCCAATCCGGCCCCAACTGCCGCAACCTTTGGTTCATATTCCAAATAAACTTTGGCGCCACCGGCCTTTTCGGCAGCTTGAATAATGGCCTTGCGTTCAATTTCTGTGATGTTAGTTGGCGCACAAATCATAATATTAGGCTTTGACATGAAGCCCTTGACATTTAATTTGTTGACAAAGTACGTCAACATGGCTTCGGTGACGTCAAAGTCTGAAATCACACCATCTTTCAAAGGACGAACGGCCCGAATATTACCCGGTGTACGACCGACCATGCGGTAAGCTTCAGAACCGACTGCTAATACACGATCTGTTTTGTCATCAACTGCTACAACAGAAGGTTCGTTCAAAACAATGCCCTTACCTTCTACATAAATGAGCACATTGGCTGTTCCCAAGTCAATGCCGATATCTTTTGCCATGTTTTGTCTCCAGTTTTTTTATTTTTATAAACGGGCGTATAACGCCGACTTGTCTACATAATCTAGTCAATTATACCACAGTTGCCCATCGTTTTTGAGCTACTTTCCAAATACCGTTGCTGGTAGGACAAGGATCCAATTCGTAATTGAAATAAAGAAACTTGCCACCAAATAACCTAACGCAATCGCCAAAATAATTTTGAGAAAACTGGCTTGTTTCGGTGTATACGGCATAAATTTGGCAAAATTAATTGGTTTAATCGTCCAAAACGCAAAATACATGGCCAATACATTTAGGCTAAGCATAACTATTGAATTCATGATGCCCCCCTTTTTTGATTTGTAATTTTATTGTGTCTTTATTATATCAGTTCACTAACTGACTTAAAAATAACGGCCTAGATACAAAAAAAGCCTAGACAAGGTCTAGGCTTCTGTGGCGTTTATACTGGCAAATAGCCGATTGCTATTCAAAATACAGGTGCCATTGGTTGACCAGTCATAATATCATGCGGCACATGATAAACTCCCTGACCGTGCTGGAATACCCACTTATCTGCTTGCTTAACGGCCGCAATATCCACTGCCGGATTCGACGTTAGAACAATAAAATCAGCAAA
>USIU01000129.1 GCA_900554745.1 uncultured Leuconostoc sp. | reverse complement strand
AGCCGGTATTGGGTTAGCCTTGATTGATTTGCATGTGTTAGCGCACTCATTGACTTGGCAGTTTGTGTTGTTAGTTTTGACCAGCGTCGTCGTGATGGGGTTGGCGAGTGCGTTAATTGGTCGATTATTTGGCTTATACCCAGTTGAAGCCGCGATTGCAGCGGGGATGGCTGATAATAGTATGGGTGGTACTGGAAATGTGGCCGTTTTGTCAGCTGCTAACCGGATGGAGATGATTGCTTTTGCACAGATGGGCAACCGAATGGGCGGGGCGATTGTCTTGATTCTTGGTGGTATCTTAATTCGCCTTTTGCACTAAAATTGTCATGCTTAGTCGCAAAACTTGCAATTATTGTTTTTTCCTTTATACTTATAAATAGTAAGAAGATAGGAGAATTCATATGACTAAGTATGGCGTTATTGTTGGTTCAATTCGGGAAAATTCATATTCAAAGGGTGTTGCGGATGCACTTGTGGCTGGTTTGCCAGCTGATGCAGAGGTCACTTACCTTAACATTGCGGATTTGCCACTGTATAACCAAGATTTCGATGCGGCTTCACCAGAAGTCTACACACGCTTTCGACAAGATGTTTTGGCACAAGATGCCTTCATTTTTGTCACACCAGAACACAACCGTAGTATCCCCGCAGCTTTGAAAAATGCGTTGGACGTGGCCTCACGCCCTTGGGGTCAAAATGTTTGGGCTGGTAAGCCAGCCTTGGTCGCTTCACAATCAATCTCTGGGATTGCGGGTGTCTTAGCCCATCATGTATTGCGTCAAACATTAGTCTTCCTAGACATGCCAACGATGCAACAACCAGAACTTTATATTGGGAATGTCGGCACATTGGCTGACGAAGCAGGTCAAATTACGAATGCGGATACCAAAGCTTTCTTGGCTGGTGCCGCGCAACAATTCGTGGCATTTGCGGATAAGTTTGTATCATAATCCTGCACTAAAAATAGCGTCGTCGCCATGAGGGGACGGCTTTTTTAGTGGCAAAAACTCGCTAATTAAAATTGAGATTAAATTTGTGTCATTGTTTCTGGTAAGTGCTATAATGAGGCCAACGATACGCAACATAAGTTAATGCAAGCAAAGGAGTAATGACATGAAAGCGGCTGTATGGCATGGTGTGAAGGATGTACGTGTTGAAGAGGTGACCTTAAAACCGTTAAAGGCAAATGAAGTGGTTGTGCGTGTTGCCTACGCGGGCATTTGTGGCAGTGATTTACATGAATATCTGGAGGGACCCGTCTTTATTCCGGTGGCACAACCGGATGGTTTGACAGGCGGACAGGCCCCGCTGACCATGGGACATGAATTTTCTGGGGTGGTTCAACAGGTTGGCGCTGACGTGACTGACTTTAAAGTTGGGGATCATGTGTCAGTTAATCCAACTGTCACTAAGGGTGAAGTCGCAGATGATGTTGATGTGTATGATGGGTATAGTTTTATTGGTTTGAGTACAGATGGTGGCTTTACTACGCATGTCAATGTCCCAGAAGCTAACTTGTACCATCTACCAAAGGACTTCCCGCTCACGTTGGCGGCAACCATCGAACCTACTGCCGTTGCGGTACAAGCCGTGAAAGAAGGTGGCCTACGTTTCGGTGAAAAAGTGGTGATTTTTGGCGCCGGACCAATTGGTGTCTTGGTTGCCGCAGCCGCCAAAGCCGCGGGTGCAACCAAGATTGTTGCTGTTGATCTATCGGAAGTTCGCTTGAAGAAAGCTTTGGAAATGGGTGCAACCGACGTTGTGAATCCCAGTGAAGTTGCCGATACAATTGCCGCCATTAAAGCCATCATTCCGGGTGGCGCTGATGTGACGTTTGAAGTTGCCGGTGTCCAGCCAACCTTTGAACAAGCAATTGATGCCACACGACCACGCGGGACCATGGTTATTGTGTCAATTTTCGCCAAGCCAATCAGTTTTGATCCAATGCAACTCATGAATGCTGGCGTGAAGTTGACAACTACGATTGCTTATTCCAAGGAAACGTTCCAACAAACAGTCGACCTGGTGAGTCAAGGCTTGATTGATGTCGCACCGGTGATTACGGATATGATTGCCTTGGATAATATCGTGACGGATGGATTCGAATCATTGACAACGGACAAGTCCCAGGCCAAAATTTTAGTCAACTTACAAGATGAAGACGAGACCGTTTGACGTCAGGAGGAACTGATGACCGATGATATCTATCAATTCGATGCTGTTAGAGAAGATGGGACAACCTATTCGTTGCGTGACTTTATCGGGCAGCCGATGATTATTGTCAATACGGCAACCAAATGTGGTTATGCGCCCCAATTTGAAGGTTTGGAAGCCCTTTATCGCACTTATCAGGCGCAAGGCCTAGTGGTATTAGGCTTTCCATCGAACCAATTTAAACAAGAATTAGGGTCAGCTGAAGCAGCTGCGGCTGCTTGTCGGTTAACCTATGGCGTGTCTTTTCCGATGCATCAACTGATTGCTGTTAATGGTCAAAAAACAGATCCGCTTTTTGTCTATCTCAAGGATCACGCCAAAAATGTCTTGGGGCAACGGATTAAGTGGAATTTCACAAAGTTTTTGGTTGACCAGGAAGGGCATGTGGTCAAACGTTTTTCACCTGCAACACCGCCCGAAGCGATGATTCCAGAAATTGACAAATTATTCGCCTAATCTTAGGTCATCGCAAGCATCTTTTGTCTCAAAAGATGCTTTTTGATGTGCTAGTTTTTGACAAACGTGACGTTAAACGCTATACTGTGCAAATAGTGAAAACGGTTACAAAATGAAAATGAATGAGGGCTTAAAATGGCAGTTCAGCAGGTGATGTTTGGCACGTATACGCGTCGTGGTTCAGAAGGGGTTTACACGGCCGCTTTGGATTGTGCAACAGGGCAATTGGCTGAGGCAAAATTATTGTTACCCATTGGCTCGCCAACCTATACGGTACTGAGTGATGCAGGTTATCTCTACGTGGTCTCTCGAAAAAATGGCCAGGGCCCAACGGGTGGTGAAGGCGGCTTTGCCGTGTATGATTTCAAAGATCCAGCAGCCCCGCGAAAAATTCAAGAATGGCTGACACCAGATGCGTCCGAAGCGTACTTAGCGATTGATGAACAGCGCCAATTGCTGCTGGCGGCGAACTATCATTTAGGGACACTAACGATCTTTAAAATCCATGCTAATGGAACGGTAACGCAAACAGATCAAGTTACGGCTAACGGTCATGGGCCGAGACCTGAACAAAATAAAGCGCATGTGCATTATGCGAATTTAACGCCGGATGGTCGCGTCGTTATTGTTGATTTGGGGTCGGATGCAGTGACGCTTTTTGATGTATCTGTGACTGGTGAATTGAACTTGGCGGGGACGTACCAAACAGGGACGGGATTTGGGCCTAGACATTTACGTTTTAACCCGATTTACCCAACCTACGCGTATATTTTGGGTGAGTTGTCATCTCTCGTTAGCGTTGTCAAATACGACGCTGATGCGGCAATGATGACGTTAGCAAAAACATATCCCACCATTCCCAATGATTGGACGGCGCATAATGGGGCAGCAGCGATTCGTGTGACTGATGACGGTCGCTTTGTGTATGTCTCTAATCGTGGTCATAATTCAATTGCCGTCTTTGCAGTGGGCGCAGATGGGGCAACGTTAGATTTGATACAGACAGTCTCAACAGCCGGTGACTTTCCACGTGACTTTAATCTTGACCCGTCTGGTGACTATTTGATCGTCGCCAATCAAAATACGGATAACGTCACGGTCTTTAAGCGCAACCAAATCACGGGATTGTTGACGATAACGCAACGAGAATTTATCGTACCAGAAGCGGTGCGGGTGATGTTTTATTAACCGTTTTGTAGTAGCCGATGGGCTACTTTTTTTATTGTAAAAAAGGTGGGCATTTTGCTTAATTTATGAGATAATAATCGCCATACAGATGAATACAATAATTGAGGTAGAACAAAATGTCTATGGTTAA
>USIU01000128.1 GCA_900554745.1 uncultured Leuconostoc sp. | reverse complement strand
CCAACTGCACCAATAAAATCAACGTGGGCGCCCTGACGTGCTGCTGCAACGGCCTGATTGGCCCCCTTACCACCTGGTGCTGTTGTCACATCTGTTAACGCCATGGTTTCGCCAACTAATGGCATCCGAGGCATTTTCATAATGCTATCAACGTTCAGACTTCCAAGGACAACTATTTTTTTTGTCATGTTTTCGTTTTGGTCTTCACATGCTGATGTTGCTTGGGTGAGGTGATGCGTTTCCCTGCAACTTTTAGCCGTAAAAGACACTCCTCCGCGTATTTTCATCTTTTATCATACCATGTTTAAACCATGCAAAAAAGCACGGTTAACCGTGCTTTCAGGATAAACGCGCCTGTTAGTGTGGCAGTTTTTGTTGTTTGCCTTTTTCTCGGAAATAACGATACACCGTTAAGGCCACCACTAAAATACCAATTGAGAGCGCCAAGAGCAACGTTTTCATCGTTTGATCGTGATACACCAAAATCGCCCGAATTAAAGCTGTCACACCGATATAAAGAAAACTTTCCATCGAAATATGGGCGTCTTTAATAAAATATTCGCGAACCAAGCTCATAAACTCAAAGAACAAGAAGACCGCTAACGTGGCATCTGTAATTTGGTTAAAGTGTGACCGCATATTGTCTACTGTCAGAAGTAAATGCGCTAAATTATAAATTTCACGCAGCAAAAAGCCAAAAATCACCACCCCAATCACAATCATCAGGACATTTAAGACATATTCAAAATAATTGGCCACTTTTTGGTGCCATTCGTGTTTCATACTTCACGCTCCATTATTATACTCGTTAAAAATCAAATAAACTCAATTGATTTTCATCCGGCATGCCGTCTAAGACTGAATTTTTCGTCAAATAATCAATGACAGTTTGCGACACTTTGCCGCGTTTTTTCAGATCTTCCTTACTTAAAAATGGCTTTTCTTGTCGCGCCACAATGATTTGCTTAGCCACGTTTTCACCCAAACTTGGCACTGCTGAAAACGGCGGAATCAACGTGTCACCATCAATGACCCACTCGCTGGCTTCTGACTTATACAAGTCAACCATTGAGAACGTGATACCACGTTCCAAGGCTTCATTAGCCATTTCCAGCACCGTCAATAGATTTTTATCACCGACCGTCGCCTCATTTCCCAGCGCCCGCAGCCGTTGTAAGGCTTCCTTGGTGGCATTTTTTCCGCGGCTCATCGCCACAATGTCAAATTGGTCTGCGCGCACTGAGAAGTACGTCGCATAATAAATCGTTGGGAAATACACTTTAAAATAAGCAATCCGCAAGGCCATCAAAACATAGGCCGCCGCGTGAGCACGGGGGAACATATACTTGATTTTAAGCATCGATTGGATATACCATTCTGGAATCTTTGCTTCACGTAATTGGGCCTGATATTCATCCGTAATCCCTTTACCTTTACGCACTTTTTCCATCACGTTAAAGGCATCTGCGGCCGGAAAGCCCCAGTTAATCAAATCCGTCATAATCTTATCACGGGTTCCAATCACGGTCCCAATCGTTGCGGTGCCATTTTCAATTAATTCATTGGCATTCCCTAACCACACATCCGTGCCGTGGGACAAACCAGAAATTTGCAATAATTCAGAATAATTGTGTGGTTGCGTTTCTTCTAGCATCCCCCGCACAAAGTTGGTGCCAAATTCTGGCAACCCAAGCGTGCCGGTTTTTGAGAAAATTTGTTCCGGCGTCACGCCTAACGCTTTGGGTGAGGTAAACAAGCTCAAGACACCCGGATCATTGACTGGAATGGATTGTGGATCAATGCCCGACATATCCTTTAACGTGCGCACCATCGTTGGATCATCATGACCCAAAATATCCATTTTCAACAAATTATCGTGAATCGAATGATAATCCATGTGCGTGGTTTGCCAAAGTGATTTTTGATCATCGGCTGGATATTGAACCGGCGTGAAATCATAGACATCATATTCACGGGGTACAATCAAAATGCCACCTGGATGTTGACCAGTCGTACGCTTGACCCCAGTAATGCCTTGGGCCAAGCGTTCCACTTCGGTCCCACGATAATGCTTCTCATGATCGCGTTCATACCCCTTGACATAACCAAAGGCTGTTTTTTCGGCCACAGTCGCAATCGTGCCGGCGCGGTAGACATTGTGTTCGCCGAACAAAACTTTCATGTAATTGTGGGCAATTGGCTGATAATCTCCGGAAAAGTTCAAATCGATATCGGGCACTTTGTCCCCTTTGAAGCCCATGAAGGTTTCAAAAGGAATGTTCTGGCCATCGCCAATTAACATTTCACCCGGATGATTGGGATCAGGTTTATCTGGTAAATCGTAGCCCGATTCGTAAACTTTCGGATCAGCGAGTTCAAAATAATCTCCATGCGCACTGCGATAATGCGGCGCAAACGGATTAACTTCCGTAATCCCAGACATTGTTGCCACAAATGATGACCCAACCGAACCACGTGAGCCAACCAGATAGCCATCTTTGTTTGATTTTTCAACCAAGCGTTGAGCAATCATGTAGTGCGGCGCAAAGCCGTTGCCAATAATGGCTTTTAATTCTTGGTCAATGCGAGCTTGAATCACATCAGGGATGGGATCACCGTACCATTTTTTGGCGGTTTCAAGGGTACGACGTGTCAATTCCTCACCCGCAGTGGGGATGTTTGGCGGATACGAGCCACTTTTAAGCGGCGCCACAGTTTCCAAACTATCTGCGATCAGATGCGTATTATCAATCACAACTTTTTTCGCCAGTTCCTCACCCAAAAACGCGTAATCATCCAGTAATTCTTGGGTTGTTTTAAAGTGGAGTGCTGGCAAGGTCGTCCGATTTTGTGGATTACCCGGCTGCGTAGCAATTAAGATTTGCCGGTAAATCCGATCTTCGGGATTCGTATATTTAACGTCCCCTGTGACCACCACCGGCTTATCCAATTCATCCCCAATGGCCACCATATCCCGCAAAATATCGTGCAATTTATTGGTATCAGCAATCAAGCCCGATTCAATCATCGGCGCGTAATTGGCCGTGGGTTGTATTTCAATAAAGTCATAATACGCGGCCTTTTCTAGCGCCGCGTCATACCCCTTTTCAATCAACGTGATAATCACGTCACCACTCGTATCACCCGTTCCGACTAACAAACCGTCACGGTGTTGTTCCAAAACAGAACGGGGAATGCGTGGCACGCGCGCAAAGAATTCAATGTTTGACCGAGACACTAATTCATACAGGTGCTTTAAGCCAACCGCGTTTTTCACCAACAAAGTGGCATGCACCGGTCGGCCGTGTTGCCAAGCATTCCCTTCCGTCATGTGGTCATTGAGCTGTTGATGGGTGGTCAGATCATAGCGTTCTTTAGCCTCTTTCATCAAACGCCAAGCAATGTGTCCCGTCGTTTCTGAATCAAAAATGGCCCGGTGCGCTTGTTCAAGATTAATATTAAAACGCTTGGCAATCGTGCCAAGTCGGTAAGATTTGTAATCAGGATACAACCAACGTGTGAATGGCAATGTATCAATCACTGGATTGCTAATCGCAGGCTTTTGATAACGCGCATACGCCGCATTCATAAAGCCAATATCAAAGGTCACGTTATGCCCAATCAGCACCGCATCGCCAACCCAATCCCGGAAGCGTTGAATGACCTCAACTTCCGGATCGGCATTGGCAACCATTGAATCGGTAATTGAGGTCAATTCCGTGGTAAATTCTGACAAAGGAAAACCTGGGTTGATGTATTCTGAGAATTGGTCCACCACGTTACCCAGCTGCATTTTAACCGCGGATAATTCAATGATTTTATCCGTGACGGCCGATAGCCCCGTGGTTTCCAAGTCGAAAGCGACAAATGTTGTCTCTGGTCCAAGTAATGGCACATCAGCTAGATTAAAGGCAATCGGTTCCCCATCTTCAACTAAATTCGCTTCCATCCCATAAATCATTTTGAGATCATTTTTCTTGCCGGCAGCCGCGGCTTCTGGA
>USIU01000127.1 GCA_900554745.1 uncultured Leuconostoc sp. | reverse complement strand
CGGTAGCCCGGCTTCAAACTTTTTGAGTGCTTGGGCATCATACCCAATCCCTTCACCAGCAAATTTTTGGTCGGCCAACTTCAACAACTGTAACCGCATTTGGAAAATAAAAAATTCTTCAAACGCTGCACTCCGTCGAGCGGCTTTAGCAGCTGGCATATCAGTCGGAAAATGCATCTGTTCAATTTGGGTATTGCGGTCTAATAACCGATACTTTTGTCGTAAACTGCGTGGGACTAAATCCGGTAGGGTCCCACGGACATCTGCCCAGGCCAATTCGACTAAGTGCCGAATGGTTTTTGCCGTGATTTGTTTCGAAGCCGGATAAATTGGATCCAAAGCATTCGCTGTGGCATTAATCATTTTCATGCCCGTTAACGCTGCTTTGGCAGCATTATACGTACCATACACGGCCACTTCTTGGCCAACGGCAATATTTTGCGCTAACCAAGGTTGATTAAAAAACGTGACGCGGACATTTTCATGTTCTATCAGCAAGCCAAAGCGTGTTTGCGTCTTCTTACCAAAACGCGTCACCACTGGTGGCGCGCTGACGACGCCCTTAAAGGTTACCTTTTCACCATCCAAGGTTTCAGACGGTAACCGTTCACCTAAATCTTCATAGCGAAACGGAAAATAGCCCAACAAATCTTCAATCGTAAAAATATCAAGTTCGTGTAAAGCTGCCAAGCGTTTTGGCCCAACGCCTGGTAAAATATCCACATTGTCAACCGGTGTCATCATGTTATTATTGTATCATTTTGATTGCAAAAAAGGCGACCGGCTCACGCGCCGATTGCCTTTTACCCTGTTAGTCTTTATCAGGGATTTTATGCTTTAATCAAGATGAACCTAACAATTGTCTTACCGTCGCCAACGCCACGTAAACCAACCAATTTGCAAACCAAGTGCCACCCCAATGGCAAGTAATATGCCAGCCTGTTTGGCATTTTCTGCTTGCCCCGCTTGTGTCATTTTTTGCTGATAATTGGGTTGATACGGTACACGCCGACCAGTCACCAATAGCCGATGTGAATTCACCATATAGGGTGTACAAGTCACTAATGTTAGTAAATCCTGGTCGGGCTGACGTTGAATCACCTGAAAATCGGCTGGTCGCACCACTTGACGCGCAAATATTTGATAAGCTAATTTTTTGTGCTGAACGGTTAATATGACAATGTCACCGGTCTGTACACGATCAAGATGCGTGAACAACACTCTGGTAGCTAAGCCGCGATGTCCGGCAATGACACAATGTGTGCCGCCACCACCAGTTGGCCCATCCATCGTTTGCAATACTGTTGCGCCATACGTTAAAGTCTTGTCGTTGGTCGTCTTAAAAAGCGGAATGTGCAGGGTAATACTCGGCACTGTGATGCTGCCAATCAGCTGTTGCTTTAATGCCACCTGTTGTTGCGGTGTTACATTGGCAAATGGGTCGGCTGCACCGTCGTCGTGACGCTTGTATTGCCGGGGCTCATCGCCATTTTGTTTTGTTTGCGCTAATGACGATAAGCGCTGCTGATCGATAAAATGATTGATTGCACTGACATAAAATGGATAAGTCGCAATCAAAAAACCGAGGCTAAACAGGCCAGCAAACACCCACCGTAACCACAATGCGCGACGCCCTTGTTTTAAGGTCATTAAAATCGTCTTTCTAATTGATGCCTCACCGGCTGCTTCTGGTTAACTTATGCGCGATGCTGATTTTTATACCACCAAGCGGCGGCACCAACCATCAATACGATACCTAGGCCTAAGAAGAAATAAATGCCAGTACCACCAGTAGCTGGCAACAAACCTTTCTTGGTATTTGCAATGGTCATCATTTGATCACGACCATAACTGCCTTTGGTGACATTAAAGGTGACTGGCTTGACCAACCGTGCATAACCGGTTGGCGCTTGTGTTTCAATCAGGGCATAGTGTTGATTACGAGGTAGTTTTGCCGAATAAGTTAGACTTTCCAATTGCAATCTACCTTGTGCATCCGTCAAATAAGTCGTGGCCTGACTGGCATTAGTCCCCCATTGGTAAGTCCCGTCAGCTGCTTGGTTTGCATAGGCAACAATGTTATCTTGCTGATCAATTTTAACCAATTGGAAAGCAGCACCTGCCAACCGTGCTTGACTTTGTTTATCAACCTTCACAAATGAAGCCCCACCAGTATAAATTTCTAGCCCCTCACCTGAGGTCGTGGCCACTTCTTGATCAACGGTAAAAGTAGCGGCGTTCGTCAAACCTTTTTCCGGTGCGGCAGCCTTCGTTAACACCGCATCGTAAGTTATCGTTAATTTTTTTCCAGCCATTGCGGTCATCTGGTCAGTTTTCGGATTAAAGGTGATTCTAAACCCTTGACCATCTTTTGCAGTAGTTGGTGTTGCCGCAACTTGGTAGTCAACACCTTGTTCTAGTCCATCAATTTTGACGGTACTGGCGACATCATCAATCCCCAAATTAGGCGTATCCACCACATTGAAGGTCGATTTATCCTGGACATTCCAAGGTACCGCGATTTGTAATTGGTAGCGAAATGTTTGGCCAATCGTGGCATTATAAAGTTTAGAACCATCTGGTAAATTAACGGTTAAATCCAACTTACTTTGCGGGGTTAAATCTTTGGCAAACGCATTTGTTTGTTCATTTTTGGGATAGATATGGATATCTGAATTGATTTGTGTCTCTGAATCTGGTTGATAAATGGGTAACGCTAATACACTTGGTAGCGCACGTTGTGTAATATTACTGGCAGAATTTGTTTCTAAAAACAAATAGACCTTATCTTTATCGCCATCCTTGGCCGCTAAATTCGCAAACGTCACATTGCCGTCTTGACCCGTTGTGGCGTAGGCTAATTTCGTAGCATAGCTTGGTACCGCCATTTGCGCATCCTGTTGAACTGTGGCGACAGCATTTTGGGCAGTTTGACCCGATTGTCGCAAGCGCAAGTACTGTGCGGTCACATCATAAGCTGTCAGCGTCACATTTGCCAAAGGGGTCCCGCCAAAATTGGGGTCAATGACGCCAGAATTTGCTTTAGCAGTCGGCACTTGCCCGTTATCAAACGCTCGCATATGCAGAGTGACATTGACCGTACTTGGTGTTGTGTCAGCAAATACCGGCACCAGCATTGTACTGCCAATTGCTGCTATCAAAACGGCCAGTACTAAACCAATATGGGCCATTTTTGACCAAACGCTATTTTTCATGTTTTTATCCTCTCTTCTTATACCATCCAGCAAACAGTATGGTACTGATGCTTACAATACTCAGGCCCATCAAAGACATCATTGTCTTGGCCTGACCCGTATCTGGCAGTCGTGCTGTTCCCGTGGTTGGTGGCTGGTGTTCATTGATAATGCGTGGCTGGGCCGTCGCCATGACCGAATTAGGCAATTGATCGGCTGCGGTCTGCCATATTGGTTCCCCATTCAAACGCATTGGTGGCCGCTCATGTCCCGCCGCCATTGCTGGGACTTCAAGCCGAATTGCCCGTGCAGCTTGTGATATGAGAAAACCAGGTTGGGTTTGAATTTCCTCAAAAAAATACTGACCTGCTGGTAACTGAAACTCACGTAACATGACCAAACCTTGGCTATCGGATTGTATTTTTTTCACTTGTGGATCGTGTTTTGGCTGGTGGCTGGGACACCAACCACCATCTGGCGTGAGATAATACTTTTGTTGTTGCCACAACTGATACAACACAAATGACACGCCTGATAGCGGCTTTTCCCCTTGATTTCTGGTCCGACCATATTTAAAAAAATACGGCTGTTGCTTTAAAAGCGTGGTTTTTGTTTGCAGCATGGCTTGTGGCGCTGTGCCAATATCAGCCGACATTGTTAGCACAATTGGATCAGCTATTACTTGGTCAGTTTGACCATTTTGAGAGATAAATTCAGGCTGTCGTTGTACAATCAGATAAGTTTTATCCAGTACTTGCGGTACATGAAATACCAATTGGCCGACATCGTTGGTCGTCTGTGAATCGATTAACGCTAGGTGTTCGGCTTTGATGATGGTCTGAATGGTCT
>USIU01000126.1 GCA_900554745.1 uncultured Leuconostoc sp. | reverse complement strand
CCGAACCTAGTGATTGTGGTATCCCACGACCGTCACTTCCTAAACGCCGTGTCAACCAACATCTTGGATGTTGACTTTGGTAAGATCACACCATTCGTTGGTAACTACGACTTCTGGCGTGAATCTTCTGAATTGGCGCAACGTTTGGCTTCTCAGCAAAATGCTAAGAAGGAAGAACAAATCAAGCAATTGCAAGAATTCGTGGCGCGTTTCTCAGCCAACGCCTCAAAGTCAAAGCAAGCAACTGCACGTAAGAAGCAATTGGAAAAGATTACGTTGGATGATATTAAGCCATCATCTCGTAAGTATCCATTTATCAATTTCCCAATGAATCGTGAATTGGGAAACGACATGATTCGGGTTGAAAACGTGTCTAAGACAATTGATGGTGAAAAAGTCCTCGACAACATTTCATTTATCGGCCGCCCAGGCGATAAGATTGCCATCTTGTCACGTTCTGATTTGGCAACCACAACGTTGATGCAAATTATTGCTGGCACGCTTGAACCAGACACTGGGTCAGTGACTTGGGGTGTGACAACTTCACAATCATATATTGCCAAGGATTTGAACGATAACTTTGATAACCAAGAAGCGACCATCTTGGATTGGTTGCGTGATTTTGCCGAAGAAGATCAAAAGGACAATACCAGTCTTCGTGGTATGTTGGGACAAATGTTGTTCCGTGGTGATGACTCTTTGAAGCAAATCAAAGTCCTTTCTGGTGGTGAGAAGGTGCGGATTACTTTAGCAAAGATGATGCTGTTGAAGGCTAACGTCTTGCTTATGGATGACCCAACAAACCACTTAGATTTGGAATCAATTCAATCACTCAACGATGCCGTGGTGAACTTTAAGGGTGGTATTATTATGACTTCTCACGATCACGAGTTCTTGGCCACAACCGCCAATCACGTGATTGAAGTGTCAGCCAAAGGTGCTGTGGACCGTGTGGATACAACTTATGATGAATTTATCTCAACGGAAAGTATCCAAGAAAAGGTCAAGGAACTTTATTAAGCTGTGTGTTTCACCCATATATTGTAAAAAAGGCGTCTGAGGACGCTTTTTTGCGTCAACGCACATCAGCAAAGGAAAAGAATGAAAACCATGACAATAGGGATTGATAAAATTGGCTTCTATACACCAAATTATGTGTTAGATTTGACTGAACTCGCGCATGCACGTGGGGACGAACCAGAAAAATATACGATTGGTATTGGTCAGTCGCAACAAGCGGTCGTGCCCAACTATGAAGACGTGGTCACAATGGGTGTCAATGCGGCCCAAAGCATTTTGACAGATGAAGACCGTGCAGCGATTGATATGGTGATTTTTGCCACAGAATCAGGGATTGATAATTCTAAATCGGCAGCCGTTTATGCCCAAAAATTATTACATCTCTCTGAATTTTCACGTACCATTGAGTTAAAACAAGCGTGCTATGCGGGGACGTTTGGCTTGATGCAGGCACGTGATTATGTGACACTACACCCAGAAAGACGGGTGTTAGTTATTGCCTCAGATATTGCGCGCTATGGCTTGGCGACATCAGGTGAAGTGACGCAAGGGGCTGGGGCGATCGCGATGGTTGTGGCCAGTGCGCCTAAAATTTTAGCGATTAATTCAGACTCAGTTTATATGAGTCGTGATGTCGCCGATTTCTGGCGACCCGTCGATCGTGAAGAGGCCTTGGTAGATGGACATCTGTCAACCGATGTTTATAAGGACATGTTTTTGACACTTTGGCAACGTTATCAAAAAGCGACACAGCATGTCCTGGATGATTTCGCTGGCTTTGCCTTTCATCTGCCATATACAAAAATGGGCAAGAAGGCGCTCGATCAAATTATGGCCGAAGCTTCGCCTGTACAACAAACCCGTTTGGCGACAAATTTAACTGCCAGTCAAGCTTATAGTCGTCAAGTTGGGAATTTATATACGGGATCGGTGTATTTGAGTTTGCTCTCCCTTTTGAGTCATGCCACTGATTTGGTAGCCGGGGAAGATTTGGCGGTCTTTAGCTATGGTTCTGGGGCTGAGGCTGAATTGTATTCGGTCACTTTGCAGGACAACTTTGCTGATTACGTCCCTAAAACCATGACGGATGCCCTATTGGCAAAGCGACAATTAGTCAGTGTCGCCGAGTATGAAAAAATGTTCCAGTCACAGTTGTACAATTCGCATGTGGATGCGCAAACCCAGGCGCAAGATGATGCCAAAATGGTACAATTTTTAGGTTGGCAGGGTGGCGAGCGGTTGTATCGCTAGACAATTATGATGTAGTTAATGACAAGAACGCCGCTCTTATTGTATAATACGTAAAATAACTTTTTTAAAGAGGGTAAATCGTGGCAAAAGCAGTTGTAACCGTAGTCGGAAAAGATAAGCCAGGCATTATTGCCAGCGTAGCACAAACTTTAGCAGCACATGATGTGAACATTTTGGATGTCTCACAAACTATCATGTCAGATATTTTCACCATGAGTATGTTGGTGAATCTAGCACAGTTAGATGAAACTTTTAATGGCTTACAAGATGATTTGAATGCATTGGGACAACAGTTAAACGTTGAAATTCATACCCAACGTGAAGAAATTTTTGATGCGATGCGTCGCGTTTAAAACTTAACGTTTAGGGTTATTTTTGGTGTGCCATTGTTGTGAACTAATGGCTAAAGATTTGGGAGAAGTCATGGAAACCACGCAAATTACAGAAACAATTAACATGGTTGCCGAAGAGCATTTAGATATCCGAACTGTGACAATGGGGATTTCACTGCTTGATACGGTTGCTGGTACCCCAGCGGCCACGGCAAAAAACATTTATGATAAAATTACGACTTATGCAAAAGATTTAGTGGCAGTAGCCCAACAAATCGAACGTGAATTTGGGATTCCAATTACCAATAAGCGTATTAGTGTGACGCCAATTGCTTTAATTGCTGGGAAGGCGACACCGGATGAGATGTTGTTATACGCGCACGCCTTGGATGACGCAGCTAAAGCAGTTGGCGTTGACTTCATCGGGGGTTATTCTGCGTTAGTGCAAAAAGGGTTTGCCAATGGTGATTTGGCCTTAATTAAGTCATTGCCACGTGCCTTAACCGAAACTGATTTGGTCATGTCAAGTGTTAATATTGGGTCATCTAAAGCCGGGATTAACCTAGATGCTGTGAAATTGATGGGCGAAACCATTAAAGCCATCACCGACAAATCGGATACGGCCAATGCAAAATTAGTGGTGTTTGCCAATGCGGTAGAAGATAATCCATTCATGGCGGGGGCTTTCCATGGTGTCACTGAAGCCGATGTGGTGATTAACGTCGGTGTGTCTGGCCCTGGTGTGGTGAAGCGGGCTTTGGAAAAGGTCAAAGGTGAGCCGATTCACATCGTTGCGGAAACGGTTAAAAAGACAGCCTTTAAGATCACACGAGTCGGTCAAATGGTTGGGGCGCTAGCAGCGGAACGTTTGGGCGTAGAATTTGGCATTGTGGACTTGAGTTTAGCGCCAACACCTGCTCGTGGCGATTCAGTGGCAGAAGTCTTGGAAGAAATTGGCTTAGAAATGGTCGGGACACATGGGACAACAGCTGCTTTGATGCTGCTCAATGACGCGGTGAAAAAAGGTGGCGTGATGGCATCACAACGTGTCGGTGGGTTGTCAGGGGCCTTTATTCCGGTGTCTGAAGATGCGGGTATGATTGATGCGGTCGAAGCAGGGATTTTGTCATTGGCCAAGCTAGAAGCGATGACAGCTGTCTGCTCGGTTGGTTTGGACATGATTGCTGTGCCTGGTGATACGTCGGCAACGACAATCGCAGCCATGATTGCGGATGAAGCCGCAATTGGGGTGCAAAACAACAAGACAACAGCGGTCCGTGTCTTACCAACCAACGGGACTAAAGTGGGCGACATGGTTGATTATGGTGGCTTGCTGGGGACAGCGCCGGTGATGCCGGTTGTACCCAAGTCAAGTGCTGATTTTATTAATCGTGGTGGCCATATTCCGGCGCCAATTCATTCCTTTAAGAATTAAAAAGCAACGCTATT
>USIU01000125.1 GCA_900554745.1 uncultured Leuconostoc sp. | reverse complement strand
CGGCCACCAACCGGTCCTATCGTGTGGCCAACATGAAAGGGTTGCCCGACGTAATCCGACAACTGGTCAAAATTGACCAACAATTCATGCGTTTGCCCAGCCTTGGTCACGCGAAATGATTGCCAAGTCGCCCCATAAGTCAAGGCTGTTACCGCCGTTTGATTATCATTGACTAACGTGTACGCTGTCACTTGTTGACCATCGGGTAAATGGCCAAACACCTGCTCTTTTACTTGCATCACCCTTACCTTGCCTCCTATCAAATCTGTGTCGACAACGTTACTTGTCAGACTTTGACAATGTGACTTCTTCGCCTGACAGGTTGATTGTCAACGGCTCACCGCTAATGAGTTGGACATTGGCCCCTGCTTGGTCAACTGAGACTTCCAAGACGTGACCACGGAAGACCAAGCGGAAGCTATACTTGTCCCACTTCTTTGGCAAGAATGGCTTCAAGTGCAATTGACCGTCGCGAACACGCATACCAGCAAAGCCTTGCACAATGGCTAACCATGAACCTGTCATCGCTGTGATGTGAAGACCATCTTCTGTGTCGTTGTTATAGTTATCCAAATCCAAACGCGCTGCACGTTCATACATTTCAACGGCCTTCTCTGACATTTCAAGATCAGCAGCCAAAATGGCGTGAACAGATGGTGACAACGATGATTCATGCACTGTCAATGGTTCGTAGAATTCAAAGTTTTGACGCTTTTCATCTTCAGTAAAGGCATCTGGGAAGTAGAACATCGCATGCAATGTGTCTGATTGCTTAATGTATGGTGAGCGCAAGATACGATCCCATGACCAGTTCTGGTTAATTGGCCGGATATCTTGTGGCATATCAGCAATTGGCGTCAAATCCTTATCCAAGAACGTATCATGTTGTTCAAAGATATGATAATCCTTACCCTTAAGCGTGATATCTGCTTCTGGCAAATACATCTTGTCCACAATGTCTTGCCACTTTGTCAGTTCATCAGCTGATACATTCAAACGGGCCTTTTGTTCATCAGCAATGTCATCATAATTTTCCAACGCATACTGCAAGACCCACTTGGCCATCCAGTTCGTATAGAAGTTGTTATTGACGTTGTTTTCGTATTCGTTTGGTCCTGTGACACCATGAATCATGTATTGGCCGTGACGTTCTGAATAATGGACACGATCGGCCCAGAAGCGCGCAATGTTGTACAAAACTTGCGCCCCATCACCTGTCAACCATGATCGGTCACCTGTAATGTTGGTGTAGTTATAAATCGCATAAGCAATCGTTGAATTACGGTGAATTTCTTCAAACGTAATTTCCCATTCGTTGTGTGATTCAATCCCATCAAAGGTCACCATTGGATACAAAGCACCAGCTAAACCTTGTTCCTTGGCGTTATGGAAGGCGCCGTCAAGTTGATCAAAGCGGTATTGCAACAATGAACGGGTCACTTCAGGTTCAGCAACCCCGAGGTAAACTGGAATGGCAAACGCTTCTGTATCCCAGTACGTTGCGCCACCATACTTTTCACCCGTGAAGCCCTTTGGTCCAATGTTCAAGCGTGGGTCGTTTCCGTAGTAAGTTGAGAACAATTGGAAAAGATTGAAACGAATACCTTGTTGCGCTGCATCGTCGCCATCAATTTGGACATCGGCCTTTTCCCAACGGTTAGCCCATTCTTGGGTATGTGCGGTATACAAATCGTCATAGCTTTGGTCGGCAAGTGCTTGGGTGATTTCTGCACCCGCAGCGATTACGGCATCCAAATCGGCGTAATCACGTGATGTTGTCACCACGACACGCTTTTCAAATGTGACTTCACCAGCGGCTGGCACCGTCAAGTCAAAGTGATCAGTCACTTCGGTTGCTGTTTGTGAGGCCGTTTGGTTGTCACCACCAACAAAGCTTTGACGCGCTACGACAGTAAATTGTGGTACACCAAATGGATTTTCAACTGTTTGTGTGGCAATAAATGAGGTATCACCATCATGACCAGCTGACAACACTTGCCAGAACTTTTCGTCATAGTTTGAATCTTCGTTCACGACATCCGCATCGATACTTGCATCAAAACGCACTTGATGGGCTTGACCATCCGCTGAAGCAAACGTGTAATGCAACACCGCTAATTCCTTTTGTGCAACTGAGATCAAACGGGTTACCGTCACTTTAACCCCAAATACCGTAAAGGTCCGGTTTAAGACACCCTTTTGCATATCCAGTGACAACTCAAAGTCTTGGACATCATTTTTGGCCAAGTCAACTTGTTGATCATCGATATAGAAATCTGCCTTGACAAAGTTCAAAGCGTTAATCGCCTTACCAAAGTAGTGTGGATAACCATTTTTCCACCAACCAACACGCGTTTTGTCGGGGAACCAGACACCACCGATATAAATACCTTGGTGCGTATCACCAGAATAGACTTCTTCAAACATGCCACGCATGCCCATATATTCATTACCCAAACTCGTCATGGATTCCTGCAGCCGCTTGTCTTGCGGATTCAAGTCGTGGGTTGTGACTGTCCAGGGATTTACTTCAAAAATTCTTTTCATTTGTTTTACACCTCATTACGTTTATTATACATCAGCATTAACTGGGTTACTGTGAATTTCCTTGATAAAGCCAACACTAAGGGCCCCAAGGAACATCAAGACACCCGATACCAAAATCATGACTGGGAAGTTTGAGCCCAAGGCTGGGAAGAGCGCGAAGCTGGCAACTGACGCCACAATTTGTGGCAAGCAGATTGAGCCGTTAAACAAGCCCAAGTATGTGCCCATGTGATCTCCTGGCAAGGCATTTGTTACCATGATGAATGGGTAAGCCATCATACCAGCCCATGAAATACCAATTAAGATAAATGACACAATCAACAAGTATTGTGAGTGGACAAAGAATACTGACGCAAAACCAATTGCGCCTAAGAAGAGTGACAAAGCATAACCAAACTTATTACGTGAAGCTGGAATCTTTGACAAAACAAGTGACCAAACAACCGCTGCTACCGCGTAGACAGCTGACATGATACCGAACCAGTTACCACCGTTTTGGTAGCCGGCTGTTGTTGGATCTGTGGCATTGAAGATGTTATCAGCGACCGCACCAGTACCGTAAGTCCAAAGGTATTGGAAAGCCATCCAGCAGAAGAATTGTGTGACTGTCACGGTCCAGAAAGTCTTTGGCGCGCGCTTCAACAATGTGAAGAAATCACCACTACCATTTTCAGCTGTGTTCAAAGCATAACCATGATAAAGTTCGTATGTGGCATCATCATATTCTTTAACATTAAATACCGCGATGAGTGAGAAGATCACCAACACCAGCGCACCAACATAAAATGAGATGACAACTGAAGCAGGCACTTCACCCTTTGGCGCTGTATTGGCAACCCCAACTGCCGTCAACAAGAATGGGAAAATCGTGGCCAAGACAGAACCTGTATTTGAGAGGAAACTCTGAATTGAGTAAGCGTATGACTTTTGGTCTTCGTTAACCATATCGCCGACAACCATTTTAAACGGTTGCATTGCGACGTTAGAACTCAAATCCATGAATAAAATGGTAATAGCACCAAACCATAGACCGGCCGTTGTTGAGAAGCCAAAGCTACCTGAGTTTGGCAATAAGAACATCACGACAACTGAGACCAACGCCCCGACTAAGAGATAAGGCATGCGGCGTCCGAAGCGCTTTGTCCAAGTACGGTCTGAGAAGTAACCCACAATTGGCTGAACGAAGAGTCCAGCAAGTGGTGGTAGGATAAAGAAGAATCCCAATTTTGTGGGGTCAGCCCCAAGTGTCTGAAAGATACGTCCCATTTGTGAACTCTGCAATGAGAACGCCATTTGTACGCCTAAGAAACCAAAACTCAACATCCAAATCGTGCTTAATGGCAGATTTGGTAGGCCTTGGCCTTTTTGCTTGTTAACCATAATCGTCTCCTTAAATAAAACATATAATATTGTAAGCGTTTACAGTATTTAGTATAAAACATCACTTAAGGAAATGAAACCGCTTTCGGCGTGTTAACGGTAACATGTTTTTTAGTGGCGCGTTGTGTCTCGAATAATCAAATCTGGCGCTAAACGCTGCATCCCTAGCTCCC
>USIU01000124.1 GCA_900554745.1 uncultured Leuconostoc sp. | reverse complement strand
TAATCCGCGCCCGCCGTAAGGGTGAGGCAAACACACGCGTGAAGTCAACATCTCGCAAAAAGTCGGCAACTTTCACCATATCATCATAACTTGAAGGTAATAAATCAG
This sequence comes from uncultured Leuconostoc sp., assembly GCA_900554745.1. Classification (GTDB taxonomy): domain Bacteria; phylum Bacillota; class Bacilli; order Lactobacillales; family Lactobacillaceae; genus Leuconostoc. Next base: position 4,052 of record USIU01000124.1, on the reverse strand, counting down.
AATCACCGTTACCACCTTGAAAGCGGCGTTCGAGATTCCAAGCCGTTTGGCCATGTCGTACAAAATAAAATTTAGTCATATTAAATCTTTTCTAGCACCCCGCGTGCCACAAGTTCATCAACAAAAAAATGATACAACGGCACCATTTCTGCTGCATGTTGATTTTTAAAAATATCAACCCTTACCACATCCCCAGCAGAAACAGTACTCATCTTAAAACCAGTCAACTCTGGGTTAACCGTGACTTTTAGTTTGACGGCGTTCGCCAGCGCTTTTTCTGGTTCTAAAGAACGATGCAACGTATAAGCGCCAGCATTATTGGTAATAAAGCCTAAGTCGCCAAGTGTATACTTCTTAATCTGTGGACTGAGGCGGTAGGTGGCATCACCTGGAATCGTTACTTGTTGATCAAAAGCCATTTCTCATTTTGTGTCGCCCACCGCATTTTCTGGTCATGCGTCGCACCAAAATTCGCCTGTGACAGACACTTCCTCCTAAAACATACTGTCTTTATTATACCAAAAAAGCCCCGCTGACGCGGGGCTTGCTTGTGAAAATCTCTGACTTCCTAGTTTAGAACTTTTGATTAAATTGTGACCCTGCTGGGTGGTTAGGAACCTTAATTTTCCCATCAATAATACCTTTTTCCGCTTTATCAACTGCCGCCTTTTGGGCTGGTGTCAATTCTGACTTTGTCAAATAAACACCATGTTCCTTGAGGCCGTAAGCCACGGTTTTCCCACCTGGGAATGAGTGGTCTTTGTTGTAAGCATCAGCGATGTTTTTAACACCAGCCCCAACAGATGTGATTGATGACGCCATTGTTGACGTTTCTGACTTGCCATCCTTTGACTTATAGGCCCCATCAGACTTCTGATCACGGTCAACACCAATAATATACAACCGTTGCTTTGAGTCAGCATCCAACTTTGAGTTTTCAGCTTTGGCTTCGGTAAAGGCCCCATTCCCCACAAAACCAGCGGCGGCAAAAATTGTGCGAATACCAGAAGCATACATTGCGGCGGCGATTGTCTTCCCCTTAGCCGAATCAGTAAATGAGTTCGCGTATTGCTTTTCAACAGTTAATGACGGATCAGTTGCCTTGACGCCGGCTTCAAACCCAGCATCAAAGGCATCGATAATATTGCCGTGAATCCCACCAATAAAGCCAACAGCCTTCTCGCCGTTTTCCTTGGCTTTAATCGCAGCCGCAACACCTGCCAAATAAGAAGATTGTTCAGAACGGAACATCACTGACGCCACGTTAGGTTGCTTGGTTACGATGTCATCCACCAACACAAACTTCTGCTTTGGGTTCAACTTCGCTGACTTGGTAATCGCTTGGTTTAATGAATAACCAATCCCATAAACAATCTGGTATTTATGGTTTTTAGTCGCCAAATTAAAATTTTGGTCCAAATCAGAATGATCAGCAGTTGTAAAATACGTTACTGGCGCATTTTGACCCGCCTTCATGTGATGTGCTGCTGCATATTGCTTGGCACCTTCCCAAGCCGATTGGTTAAATGAATGATCATCGACACCACCGACATCTAACACCAAGCCAATTGAAGCCGCATTTTTTGTCTGATCTTTTTGCGTTGACTGATGTGACAAACCTGTATAAATACCACCGCCAATAATAGCGATTGCGGCAATACCTGCAAAGATTTTAGTTGATTGTTTCATGGTGATTGTTCTCCCTTTGTGAGGTATGCAACTGCATAGCACCGACCCCGTAATTTGAACTTCACGCTCACGCGACGTCAAACGTAATCGCAAAGACTAGAATCTATTATACGTGTTCTTTACTTAAGAACAAGGTCAAATCATGGGCTTGACATTGCAAACAACTGTTCGATTTTAATACATGTCCGGTGCCAGCGTGGCCCCGTCAGCTTTAACAGCAAAACGTAGCCCCTTTGGGAAGAAATTTTTAATTTGGCCATCGACATAGCGTCCCCAGCCCGCACCATTACCATTGGCAGTCATAAGTACCCAGCCTTTTTGTAAAGCATTGGTTGGTCGCACAACATCCCCATGCACAAACTGCGCCCAATCTTCAGGCGTCATCGCATAAGTTTGTGTTACTTCTTGTGGGGACAACGCTAAGGCTAACGCATGTGCTGGCTCAAAGCGATTTTTCTTAAACGTGCCCAACTCTAGGCCAAGTCGCAAAATTTTCATCCCCGAAATATCAGGTGTGTCGCTTGGCGCCATATAAAGACGATCACCAAATAGCGTCAACGTATGCTGGGTCACATCAAAGTCACGCAGCGTCGTGGCCATAAAGTCAGCAAAAATCTTTTCTTGGCTACGACTTAATGCCGTTGGTACCAAGGGTTTTACCGACGGGGTGGTTGCGGCTGCGTCAGCCGCCTTTTCTAACTTAGCCGCAAAGTGCCCCTCACCTTGCAAAGCTTGTGGCCATAAGCGAGCAGTGCCCTTTAAGACGGTCATATCCGTGGTCGTAGATGTTGCCGTTTCGCCAGCCGTATAGGCTGCATCAGCCCACGCTGGTCGACCATCTTGAACATGCGTATGGGCTGGTTTATCAATGGGCACCAACTGCATCTCAGGATATGCTTGCATCAACCAAGCAATCATTTGCTCATCTTCTTCCGGCGCAAATGTACATGTCGAGTACACAATTTGACCACCAGGACGCAACATTTTCATGGCTTCTTGTAAAATTTCCCGTTGCAAGTCAGCTAATTCTTTTGGGAAATCTTGATGCCACTGCGCCACCGCCGCCGGATTTTTACGAAACATCCCTTCACCAGAACAAGGGGCATCTAGCAAAATTTTGTCAAAAAATTGTGGCAGTTTGGCACTTAATTCAGCTGGCGCATGCGAACTGACGATACTATTTTTGACGCCCATCCGTTCAATGTTTTCGCTGAGTACCTTGGCCCGATTCATAAAAATTTCGTTGGCCCAAAGCAACCCTTCTTGCTGCATAAAAGCAGCAAGATGCGTCGTTTTCCCACCAGGGGCAGCAGCAAGGTCAAGGACGCGTTCACCAGGTTTCGGCTGTAAAACTTCCCCGACAAATTGAGCCGAAGGCTCCTGCGAATAAACAACGCCCGTCACGTGGTCAACACTATGCCCAGAAACAGCGCCGAAATGGCCCCATTTTCCATACGGTACGGGGCCATTATCTGGTGTATCACTCACAACTGGATGCGCTTTTAATGGATTTACACGATAGGCTTTTTCCACCTGGTCATCAAACGTTGCAAAAAAAGCCGGCGCTTCCTCGCCTAATAATCGGGTATATTTAGTTGTAAAATCTGTTGGTAATTGTGCCATTAGAACTGATCTACTTCCTCACGGGTTGGAATTGACGGAATCGCACCTGGTCGTGTCACCGCAATGGCACTCGCCGTGCTTGCACGATCAACTGCGTCCGCTAAATTACTAAAATCTGCGGCTAATTCATTGGCTAGCGTGCCAATGAACGTGTCACCAGCCGCTGTCGTGTCCACCGCAGCGACCTTTTTAGGCTTAGCCCACCAACGGTTATCGCCATCAGCGATAAATGAGCCCGCTTCACCAAGCGTAATAATACTACGTGCCACCCCTGTTGCCAAAATAGCATCACTGACTTGATTTAACACCGCCCTATCATTTTCGACCGTTATGCCCGTTAACAATTGTGCTTCGGTTTCATTGGGTAAGATAATATCCGTCAAACGCGCCAAGGTTGGCGTCACCTCATACACTGCTGGTGCGGGATTTAAAACAGTTTGCACATTGTGCGCTTTTGCCATCTTAAAAGCGGCTGTAATGACTGCCAACGGTACTTCAAATTGCGCAATTAACGTATCCGCTTGGGCAATTAAAGCCTCATCCAAATCATCAACCGTCAAAGCTTGGTTGGCCCCACCATGAATCAAAATGGTGTTTGCCCCATTTTCTTGTAACATGATGTAGGCTGACCCTGTGGGTACCGTGGCATTTGTTTTTATCGCATCGACATTAACCGCTTGATCGGCTAATGTTTGCCGCATAAAATGACCATTATTGTCTTGACCAACTGCACCAATAAA
>USIU01000123.1 GCA_900554745.1 uncultured Leuconostoc sp. | reverse complement strand
TCAACCCAAGATACACGCCAGTATCCAAGAAACCAAGCCGCAACGATTCGGCTAACCAATCGCCAACCGCAGTCCCTAATGTAAAGCTCAAAGTAACGGTTGCCCAGTAAAACAGCTCGCGATAATTCGTCGTAATCGTATGGACTGACAAATTATGGGCATGCCGATACCATAAGCCAAAAGTGAGCACTAAAGCCGTGCCGTAAATGACAAAGGCAACGGTGTAAGATAGACCAATGCCATGGGTCGCGTCCGCAATAAAGGTGCCAAAAACAGCTAAACTTAACAAAGTCAACCAGTACGTCCAAACACGGTAGCGTGGCTGCCTAAATTGTAAAAACAAAAAGACCCCAAAGCTCAGAAAACCGATGGCCAGATCTGCTACTGGTCCCAATGTCTGGTTAAAAAAATCCGACCAAGATTCTCCTAGACCGGTGGTCACTAATTTTGTGACCCAAAAGGCCAGCCCAATAGCGGGCACTTTCGTTGCCAAATAGGTGCGTTCAATCATCAAAATAAAAAACCTGCCTTTATAAACTAAAATTAGTTTATCGCAGATTTTAATCCCGTACTATGGCACCATTCTGATGGTTTTCTGATAATTTGTCAGGAAGTATTTGTGGTCAGAAACGTCAACGTGACGATTGTTCCTACTGGCTGATTGTCAGACAAGGTAATTTTGATATTTTGCCGCGCCGCTAATTGTTGCGCCAAAGCGAGCCCCAAACCGTTCCCAGACGTTTCTGCATGCGACTCATCCCCGCGGTAAAAGCGATCAAAGACGCGTAATTTATCCGCCGCCGAAATGCCCCGCCCAACGTCTTGAATGATGACTTGATTCACCTGAATGGTGACCATAATCGGCGTATCGGCCGCAGAATATTTTGCTGCATTATCCAAAATAATTCGTACCAATTGGGCAAATTCATTCACGTGCAGGTAGACGGAAAAATCAGTGAACGCAGTATCGACATGCCGTTTGGTATCTATTTCAAAAGCCGTCACAATCTCTTGTAGTACTGGTTCAATCTGAACGGCCGTGGGCGCACTGAGCGCTTGATCAGCGGTGCGCGACATCACCAGTAATGTCTCAACCAAGTTTTGCATTCGCCGCGATTCTTGATCTAGCATGTCAATCGCGGTGGGGATAATTTCCGGATGGGTTGCCCCGCGCCGTTTGATGAGATCAATGTTACCACGAAAACCCGCCAACGGCGTTTTCAGTTCATGAGACGCATTACTAATAAAAGCCCGCTCCTTGTCGATTTGAGCTTGTAACTGTGCCAACCAATCTTGCAAATGCTGATTGAGCGTGACAATTTCTTCCGCCCCATCAATGTCTGGTAACTGCATCGGTTGCGCCCCGGCTTGATCTAATTGTTTAACGGCGTTTGTAAGCGTCAATAACGGGGCGTTCAAGTCCTGTGCCAATTGGCGCACGACAAACATCGCTAAGATAAAAATCACGGTTAACGTGACAAATAGCGCTGTACTAACGGTCAACACCATCTGGATGACTTCAGCCAAACCGATATAAATTTGATAGGTCATCTGGCCAATACGGCCCGTCTGATAGTAATAAAAGTAGCGCTCACGCGCTTTATAAATCGCCCCAAACCACAAATGCCGGCCTTTAATGCGTTGAAGAAAAGCTTCACTGCCAGTAGAATAGTAAGTCGCCTGCTGTGATTTAATCACCACAAACGTATCACGGGTATCAATCGTTGAATTACGACGCCAATTCGCCCAGTCAAAACTGGAATCAATATCAGCCCCACGTAAACTCGTCACAATGCGTTGTGCATCAGCCGTCCGTGATTCAAGTAATTGGTAGCTGACAGTGCTAATGACCACAATCGTCGTGGCCAGATAAATCAAGGCAAATAATTTAACATAAGCCCGCGTCATCAAGGCAGCAGCGGTGTTTTGACGTCGTCTCATCTGCTCAATCCTCAACGCGCATGACATAACCCAGACCACGCGCCGTTTTAATTAACGATGGTTCATCGGGCCGATCAATTTTCTGACGCAAATGACGAATATTCACATCAACCGTGTTATACTGCCCCGCAAAATCAATCCCCCACACATGATCCAAAATCTCATCTCGTGAGACGACTTGGCCTTCACGTTGCATCAAAAAAGCCAACAGCTCAAACTCGCGTTGGGTGAGCGTCAGCAGGCGCTCACCACGTTGAACCCGGTGTGCTGTTGTATTTAAGGTTAAATCGGCGCAGGTAAACAGCGTTTGTACGGGCGCAGCTTGCCGACGTAAAACGACGCGTAGCCGTGCTAATAACTCTTCCGTCTCGAACGGCTTGGTCAAATAGTCATCCGCGCCATTATCGAGTCCCATCACCTTGTCATTTAACTCACTTTTCGCCGTCATCAAAATCACGGGCAAGGTTTGATTTGTTTGCCGTAAATGCCGCAAAACAGCCATCCCACTCTTTTTGGGCAACATCCAATCCAGCAGCACCGCATCAATCGTTTCTGACGCAATGAGAGCGAGCCCTTGCTGGCCGTCAAAGGCCTGCAACACATCATAACCTTCAAACGTCAATTCATTTTTAAGATAAAATTGCAGACTCATCTCGTCTTCAATAATTAAAACTGTCGCCATGCAGCCTCCAAAGCGTCATACGTATCACTTTATGCTTCGTCAGTGATCTGTGCTAAATAATCGCCATAACCCGCAGCCGCCATTTCGGCCTTCGGAATGAAGCGTAATGCCGCTGAATTAATGCAGTAGCGTAGGCCACCTGTTTCTGCTGGACCATCAGGAAAAACATGCCCGAGATGCGAATCTGCATCGCGTGATTTCACTTCAACTCGTGACATGCCATAACTCTGATCTGATTGCTCAACAATATGATCTGTAATGGCAGCCGTAAATGATGGCCAACCGCAGCCAGCATCATACTTTTCCTTTGATGTAAATAAAGGTTCCCCACTGACCACATCAACATAAAGCCCCGGCTCATAAAAATCATCGTATTGTCCTGAAAATGGCCGTTCCGTGGCAGCATTTTGTATGACATTGTATGCTTCAGCATCTAATTTTGCTAAAATTTCTGACTTATCCATCATGTCTCCTTTGCCAATTCAGGCCAACGCCGCTAAACCAGTTTAGCTAAACAACCTTAGCCTACTAAACGCACTTTTTGTAAGTCTATTGTACCCTATTTTTGTGCGTCAGCGTCAAAGAAACGCTGGCTCTCATCAAGGTCAAGTGCAATTGGCACCAGACCACGAACAGCATTTGTCATATAAAACGCATCAAAATTGACCAATTCACGAATCGGAATCTCCGCATATAGGACCTGATGGGTTTTGGCAAACTGGGCTAAATACGTACCGGGTAATGCTTGCGTGCTGGGGGTCACATAAGTGTCGCCACGTTTAGCTAAGAAATTACCGATTGACAATTCCGTCACGAAACCATCGGTATGGAACAATACGTCTTGATAACCTTGGGCTTTGGCGCGCGCAACTTCCGGATGAAACGCCTTTTGAAAGGTCGGCCCCGATAGCTTGTATTGGGTCAGAACGGACGGTGCGATTGCGGCATCCGCTAATTTCACGCGGTAAGAACCGACTAAAGGTGGCAATGGCCGTGTCGTAGCTGACAACGTCTCCCCATCGGTGCTTACCCGCAACACCCCATCTGGACTTTGGGCAGCGATAGCGGCCAGTTGCGTGGCCAAATCAGGCTGATGATATTGCCGTGCTAAGCGCGCGACATGTGCTGATAACGCCATTAATTGGCCGTCTTTCACTTGGCCAGTGGTGAAAATTGGTGTCGGTAAATCCTCAATGCCAAAAACGGTCAAAAAGGGTTGTGCCTTGACCACAATTTCATCAAATTCAGCGGCGGCATCACTTTCATAAGTCACCCCGCCACCGACCCCAAGCCGGTAAGTCTGCCCGTCAAAAGCGAGCGTCCGAATCGCAATGTTCATATCTAAATCGAGCTGCCGATTTAACCACCCCTGCATGCCCGTATAAATCCCCCGCGGCCGCTTTTCCAGACTAGCAATTACGGCTTGCGCACTTTTCTTCGGTGTCCCAGTAATGGAGCCGCCGGGAAACATCGCTGTCATGAACTCAGCAAAGGTTAAATCCGCCTTCACCCGACTTTTAATCGTGGTCACCAGTTGATGTACGTGCGC
>USIU01000122.1 GCA_900554745.1 uncultured Leuconostoc sp. | reverse complement strand
CTCCCTTTCGGATGCGCGGAAGTTACAAGAAGAAGGGGTGACCTTCCAAAATCATGTGAATGGGGACAAAATGTTTTTGTCACCAGAAGTGGCGATGCGCATTCAGAATAACTTGGGATCCGATGTGATGATGCAATTGGATGAAGCCATTCCGTACTTTGAAAGTTATGATTACATCAAAGAATCTATGCAGCGCTCATTACGCTGGGCTGAACGGGCGCAAGTCGCGCATCAAAAGCCTGACAGTCAAGCCTTGTTTGGGATTGTGCAAGGTGCCGGATTTAAAGCTTTACGGACAGAATCTGCGCAAGGTTTGGTGAGTTTGGACTTGCCAGGTTATGCCGTGGGTGGGCTATCAGTTGGTGAATCAAAGGCCGAAATGAACCGAGTCTTAGACTTTACCATGCCATTGTTGCCAGAAGATAAGCCACGTTATTTGATGGGGGTGGCAGCGCCTGATTCCTTGATTGATGGCGTCATGCGCGGTATTGATATGTTTGATTCCGTGCTACCAACACGTATTGCCCGGAAAGGGACACTGATGACGCGTTTTGGTCGGGTCGTGATTAAGAATTCAAAATATAAGCATGACTTTACCCCGTTGGATCCTGACTTGAGTTACTACTCACCTAATCCAATTCGTCGGGAACAATTCGGGAATAAAGCACAATTTGATGATCCAACGTATAATCCATTCCAAAATTTGACGCGCTCGTACCTGCATCATTTGTTTAACGCCAACGAAATTCTCGGGGCACAACTTGCATCGCAGCATAATCTACGCTTCCTGTTGCAGTTTATGGAAGATATGCGAACTGCGATTGAAAATGATGAGTTGTTAGCTTTCCGCGAAACCGTCATGGAAGAATACGGCTATAATAAGCCGAATGCGCGCTTATTCTAATAAACAACGTGAATGTTTGATATAATAAAATGAAAGTGTCTGATCAAAAAATAGCAGACTAATTCTAGAAAGTAGGACAAATTATAATGAATACAAACTTACTCCTCCCACTTATTTTGATTGTTGGTATGTTTTGGTTTATGAACCGCCAACAAAAGAAGCAACGTGCTGCCCAAGAAGAACGTCAAAATAGCCTGGAAAAAGGGTCAGAAGTGGTGACAATTGGTGGTTTGCACGCCGTTGTGGATAGTGTGGACAGAGTTGCTAAGACTGTTGATTTGGACGCCGAAGGCGTTATCTTGACGTTTGACTTGGCCGCTATTCGCACAATCAAGCCAAAGGCACCAGCCGGTGGTGAAAAAGTTGTAGTGGATGATCTTAAGCCAGCAGAAACAGCTACTGACGACAAGATTGTGAACACAGACAAGCCAGCCGACAAGTAAACGCTATAATTAAGAGAGCAGATGGTGCTCTCTTTTTTTGAATGGTGGCAAATAATCATGGAAACAAAAACAATTCAACGACCAGATGGGACAAAAATTGTCTATGATGAATATGGGGATCGTCAACGCCAAACTTTGTTTCTGTTGCATGGGAATGGGGGATCGGCGCGTTATTTTCGGCCGCAAATCACGCAATATGCCCAATATTTTCATGTGATTGCAATCGATACGAGAGGGCATGGGCGGTCATCCAATACGCAGCGCCGGATTACCTTTGATGATATGGTGTCAGATATTGAGGCCATTCGCCAAACGGTGCAAGTTGAGACAGTGTATATACTAGGGTATAGTGATGGCGCCAATATTGGGATCAAGTATGCGACGCTATATCCCAAGCGGGTGACACGGCTGGTGTTAAATGCGCCAAATTTGTCAAAAAAAGGGGTGTATCAAGTACTCTGGTGGTTTGATCGCACAGCGCAGTTTTTGACCCGATTGCTTGCGCCAATTAATCATTATGCTAAACGCCGTTATCAACAATTGCATGTGATGAGTGAGCCGTTAAATATTAGCCGTCGTGACTTAGAACGCATTTCAGCACCGACATTATTGGTTATTGGTCGGTTTGACTTAGTCAAAAAACGGCATATTGAACGCATTGCTGCAATTTTACCACATGCGGAAATCTTGATTATTCCAAGGGGCGGTCACTTTGTGACCTATACGAATCCCAGAAAGTTTAGTACGTTAGTCTTACCATTTTTACGACAAGGAGTAGCACATGAAACGGATTAAACAACTTTTATCACGGTTAATCGTGCCAGCCGTGACACTAATTTTGATTGGACAAACGATTTACATGACCCGAGAAATTACTTGGGATATGATTTTTTCGACCATTAATGACATCTATTGGTGGCAGGCGGTGCTATTGATGGTTCTGGGCTTTATTGCGGTATTGCCCACGGTGTTAAATGACGTGATTTTAGCCAAATGGCAGCATTATCAGATTGGAATGGGTGAATTGTTACAACGCTCATGGTTAATCAATGTGTTTAATATTAATGCGGGGTTTGTCGGGACCGTTGGTGTCTTGTTGCGTCGCATTTGGTTTTCAGATCAAAAAAATGGTGGTCGTTTGAAACCCTACATTCAGATGTATGTTTTGAGTTTGGGTGGGTTGTTTATTGCTAGCGTGATGGCAATGGTGGCCATTTGGTTGAATGCCATCCCCGATTTTGACGATAATTTCATTTGGTTGATGATTTTACTCGCTGTGGCTGTGGTGGTTGGGGTCATCTCACTGATCCCGCGGTTTAATTTCTGGGCTGGGATGACACAACGTGCATTCGGCTTACTCACGAGTAATGCGGTCCTAACGTTTGCGATCCAAATGGCATTATTTGTGACGATTGGGCTGACAATTGGCGTAGATGTCCGCATTGCGGTGATGATGTTGTTGTTCACGATTGCCAACACGATTGCCCTGGTAACGATGACGCCAGGTACTTGGGGATCGCTGGATGTGTCGTTGCTCTTGATGCTTTCTGGTTTATCCGTTGATATTGAAAAAGTCGTCGTTTGGCTGATTTTATATCGTTTGGTCTACAACATGTTGCCGCTACTGAGTGCCATTATCTTGTTCTGCTATCGGTTATCACGCAAAATCAATCGTGAATACCGGGGTGTCCCACACTATGTGGCCTTATCAGTGACCCATCGGTTGACGACGATTGCTTTATACTTGTCGGGTATTTTGCTCGTTTTGTCTGGCACAATGCCTGGCATTATGCAACGCGTCACTATCTTGCACCATTTACGGCCATGGCCGATTACCTTTGCCCTTGCTAATCAACTCCCGAACATTCTATTAGGTTTTCTCTTACTCATTAGTGCGCGAGGCGTGGCCAATCGGGTGCAACGGGCTTACTACTCGACGATTGTCTTGCTTGTGTTAGTGGTGATTTATGCGTATATGTCTTACCGCCAAGTGTTACCAGTGATTATCTTTGGCCTACTCTTGGTTGGTTTTATTTTCAGTAAGAAAACATTGTATCGCAAACAATTTATCCATTCTTGGCAACAACAGGTGGTTGACGGAATGATTTGGGGATTGCTCATCATGAGTTATTTGCTGCTTGGGATGATTGATGCGCCCCTTGTGAAACATCATTTCCAACGCTTAACGCATCTGGGCTTATTGCCGTCAGTCCATTGGTGGTTAATGGGGACGGCCATTATTTTGGTGGTGATGGTGTTTAGCCTATTGCTATCACGATACCTGCGTGCCCATAAGCAGCAATTGGGCGTGCCGTTTGATGAAGCCCGGTTGCAACGGTTATTAGCCATTGGGGATACGCATTATACCAATTTGGCATTTTTGGGAGATAAACGGTTTTACTTTTATCAGGTTGATGGGCAAGATCGCGTGGGCCTACAATTCCGCGTGATTAACAATCAAGCGATGGTTATGGGGGATCCGTTTGGCGACGCGACTTATTTTGCTGACGCGATGCAACAATTTGTGGATGAGGCGGATGTGTTAGGATATGTGCCGGTCTTTTATGAAGTGAGTGAGCGGATTGCCATGTTGGCGCATGAATTTGGTTATGATTTCTTCAAATTAGGTGAAGAAGCCCATGTGATTGTCACTGAGTTTTCGACGGCAGGTAAAAAGATGCAAAATGTCCGTTCCGTAATGAATCAAGCCAAGCGGGCGGGCTTTGAATTTAAAGTCTTACAGCCGCCGTTTACTGTCGAGGTGATGGCGCAATTACAAGCCATTAGTGATGAATGGTTGGCGGGGCGTGAAGAAAAAGGTTATTCAT
>USIU01000121.1 GCA_900554745.1 uncultured Leuconostoc sp. | reverse complement strand
GCTCCCTTATTTGATACTCATGTTTAAAAAAGGTAATCTTTAAGCACTTATCTTCTGACGGTGTTCTGTTCCAATCAATTGCGGGATAGTTACCAATCGCTGGACTAACTCCAAAACATCTGAGAAAGGCTAACAATTTTAGTGGCCCCTTCACATGCTTATTTAATCAATCCACCATCTTGTAAATTACCATAAGCTCTGCGTGCCTGCGGATAAGTAATTGAACCGCCACCAATTACACCCATCTTGATTGCGTCTTTGATTTCATCCAAAGATATACCTAATTCAATACAATTTCCAAGGTGAAAATCGACGCACTCATCACAACGGGTCGCGATTGAAATTGATAATCCCGTTAATTCTTTATAGCGCTTTGGAATTGCACCATCAGCATATACTTCGTCATCCATTGCGGAGAATTGTTCAAAGAACGGGTCATTAGCCTTCATCAAATCATTTAGTTCTGTACGATTCATTTCTGCCTCCTCAACATACTGCTCTACGCTAAAGTCTACTACCATCACATTTTATAACCATCATATTTGTCAGAAATGCTTACATCGTTGTACTAGTACAATTGTTACGAACTGTTTCCCAACACACGCACCTACATACGAATTACTTTTGACGACAGCTAACAAATAAGTTATTTAATCTTAATTATGAAATAGCAAAAAGCAGACACACCAAAAATCAGGTATGTCTGCTTTCTTCTGAGGGAATACTCTATAGTTATAAGAAAAAACCATATATTTGTTGATATTTTAATTTGAGATTGTGAAAGACAAGCATACGCTAGTACTCCCTCAGTTGCGGCTAGCCGCAATAATGCTAATCGGAATCGCACCGATTAGCACTCATATTAAGCTTCTTGATTTAGTTCAAGTAGCAAACGGTAAATCGCACCATACAAATTAGCATCATTGCCGAATTTACCGGGCACAATATCGACATGACTAATCATGCGATTAATATACGGATTCCCATTGTAAAAAGACTCGTATGCTTCACGAATAGTTGCCGTGACAATCGGTTGGGCTGAAATACCACCACCGATCACGACACGTTCAATATCAACCGTTGCTTGCAAATTTTGAATCTGCAACGCAATTGTCTGCGCATATTGATTAAAAATGCGCGTAGCTTGCGGATAACCAGCGTTGATGAACTCAAATACTTTTTCTCCATCATGAACGTCCGGCAACTCTAATTCAGTCGCGATTTCCTTAATCATCTCAACAGCTGACCCGCTAAACCCAAATCGCGACACACGATCTGTGGTAATGTTATGGTAAATAAATGACAATTCACCAGCTTCATAATGAGCACCGTAATGTAACTGCCCGTTAATTACAAAACCACCACCAACACCTGTTCCAAGAACCAGTGCTAAACCATTCGCGACCCCTTTTAACTCACCTACCCATAGTTCAGCAAGCGCAGCGGCTTTCCCATCATTTTCAATAGCTAATGGCAAATCTAATTGCAACGCCTTCTTTAAGTCGACGCCATCTAAAAACGACCACATCACTCCGGCGTGAATAGTGCTAGTGTCATGATTGACACGCACCGGCAAGCTAATACCAACACCTCGAATATCGTCATGATACAATGCGATAATCGCCTGTAATTGCGCAACAAATGACTTTAAATTTTGCCGATTCGTTGGTTGATTACCACGTTCAACCAATTCCCCACTATGATTAACTAAACCATATTTAACTTTGGTACCACCGACATCGACGGCCAAATAATGATTTTCCATGTTTATCCCTTTCCTTCACGAGCTGTCTCACCCAATTTATCAGTATGACGCTCATAGCGAATTGCGGCCTTCATAAAGGCTACAATGGCTAATAACAATAACATAAAGCTAATAATCACGTAATTAGCAATTTCACTTGTTTGATTAAACCAACCGTTCAATGCCTTAAGCACATATGGGCTTGCTGACACACCAACGTTGATCCCCACCAACATCATTGTTGATCCTAACGTCTGTGAGACCGCGTTTGTCTCAGCTGCTAAATTACTAAAGATTCCTGGCATAACCATACCAAACGCAAATCCGTAACCAGCAACGGCTACAGCTGATACGATAAGTGACTGACTCTGAATCAAGATGAACACCATCGCCATTGCTAATGTTGCGCCAATCGCAATCGAGTAGCGCCCTAACAAACGCTTAATCTGGCCAAATAACAATGAAGACAAGAATTGAAATGCTGTTACAAGTCCCGTGACAAAGCTGGCATCCGCAGCTGTTCCATAACCTCGCTCAGGCAAATACCGGTGCCATTTTTACCGTGATACCAAAGTATGCCGTAAACCAGAAGAATGCAAATACTGCTGAAAAAATCATCGCCCCATTTACGCGGACATGACCACTCGCAGTGACATGCTCTTCCTCAACCACTGGTGTATTATCAGGTACTAACAAACCAAACAAGACCAATGGGATTGCTCCAAGCGCGTACACACCAAACGCGGCGTGCCAACCACCGCCCATTAGGAATCCAACGACCCACGTCAGCAAAGTTGTTACCATCGCTGCAGCCGCATCTCGATAGCCAATCAAGGCATCACGCTCATGACCCGTGTAATACATCGAAATTAATGAGAATGATAACGAATTAAATAATCCGACACCGGCGCCAAATAGAAAACGGCTCGCTAGAATAATCGTATAGTTCTCGGTAAACATCGGTGTAACACCCGCAATTACCGAAACCAACAACCCCAGAACGACTGTTCGTTTATTTCCTATTAATCTTGTCACAAGCGGTGACAACAAAACAAATATCAAAATACCTAAACTTGACACAGACATCAATAACTCAATGTCCGTTTGCGAGTGCCCACCCAAAGTTTGATGAATCAATGGCACGGTTACCTGGACGGCTGCTGCCGCATTTGTTAGCGTTGCAATCGATAGCAACGCTACTTTAAACCAAAAACTATGTTTATTCATATTAATCATTACTCCCCAAATTAATTCCTGTTTTACAGATGTCGACCAACACTAAACAATGTTAGAACGGCCAACATAATCATGAAAACGTTATATAAAATCGCCAACATTTTAATCGACAAATGTTGACTTAACGTTGTACCAATATAACCACCGATAATCGCTATAACCGCGAGCCACGGAACAAGTCCTAAATCATACCGGCTATAATCATTTGCCATCACAATGGTATAGATTTTAGAAAGCTGTGAAAAAAAGATACTTGCGATTGAATAAATTGCTGCGTCACGCAGTGTAAAACCAAAACAAATTACCAATAACGAGACGTTCAGCGGACCGCCACCGATGGCCAAAAAAATTGATATTGCCCCTAAAAACACCCCCAATCCAAACGATGATAGCCAATGTGGCTTTTCTACATGCTTTCGTTGTGGCATCGCCCGTGTATAGATGATCAAAAAAATTAACGTCAAAAACAAAATTATGGACTGCGTTAACTGCACTTTATTTTCAGGGAAATAACGCAGTAATACCGTCAACAAGCTATCCCCTATATAACCGCCAACTAATGATCCCACTGAAATTTCAAGCAACATTGGCAAGTCATACTTAAAGCCCGACTTAATTTGCTTAACAATCGATACTAAACACATCGTAAAGACGACAACGGTTGTGTAAAAGCTAATGACTTGTACTGAATCTGGCGAGAATATATCTGTCATTGCTTTTAGTACAATGCCACCACCAATCCCAGCCAACGCTCCGATTACCGTTGCAATAAATGTCGCAACAACGTACAAAACATTCAGCATAAACGCCTCATTCTTCCGTCAAACTACGACCATTCGTCGCAATAACACGTTGGTACCAAGCAAAAGAGTCCTTCTTTTCACGCTGATACGTACCGTTACCGTGATTATCCACGTCAACATAGATAAACCCATAACGTTTGTCCATCGCACCACTACTTGCCGCAATTAAGTCAATTGGCCCCCAAGCGGTATAACCCATAACATCAACCCCATCCAATTCAATTGCCTTTTCGACTTCGAGTAAATGTTGTTTGATGTAATCAATACGGTAATCGTCATGAATCTGACCATCGGCATCCTTATCGTCATAAGCACCTAGTCCATTTTCAACAATCATGACCGGTTTTTCGTAGCGGTAATACAGTGTATTCAAGGCAAAACGTAGCCCCTGCGGATTAATACCCCATCCCCAATCTGACTT
>USIU01000120.1 GCA_900554745.1 uncultured Leuconostoc sp. | reverse complement strand
GAAAGCCGTGGGGTCAACTTGATGCACACCACGCACTAAATGATTGTAATCTTGATTTTCTAGAATCACCATCAACATGTCCCGATCGCTATCCGTGTACCCACCACGAACATTCATCAGTGTGTAACTCGTATCATTTTCTTTCAAATAGGCTTTAACGGCTTCAATGTGATCATTACTCGTGATGTACACCATTTTACGTCGGTCAAGCCCCGTCTCGATATAGTTCATCACAACGGCCGTAATGATGAGCGAAAACACCGCCAAAATAAAGGCTTCCAGACCATCCGTCAACAGGTTACCTAATGAGACAAAGAGATCGATAACCAACAGCGATAGCGCTGGTGCAATGCGAAAATATTTCTTCAAAATCATCGGTGGCACAGCCGTACCACCACTAGACGCTTCCACACGATAAAGCATCGCCACACCAAACGCAAAGATTGCCCCACCAACCAAGACAGCAAACGTTCTATCGGTCAAAACTTGATAGCTAGGTGTTATTTTCAATAATATCGGCAATAACAGACTCCCAAAAGTAATGCGTACCGTGGTGCCACGATCTAAAAAAATCGCCGCCAGGATGATCATCAACAGGTTGACCACTAAGACGGTCACTGCCCGATCAATCCCAACTAATTCATTTAGCAAAATGGCAAATCCGGTCGCTCCGCCAGCCGCAACTTTCGCCGGCGCATAAAAAAAGTTGATGCTAATGGCAACGAATTCTAAAGCCACAACAATTGTTAAATAACGTAAAATCTGATACTGTCGTAATATTTTCATTAAGCGCCTTTCTTTTTAGCCTTCTTTTTAAACAATGCTTTCAAACGTGTCATGAGCGTTGGTTGCTTCAAAACCTTTTCATGACCAATCTGATCACGAATGGCCTTTAACACCTTGCCAGACTCTGGTGATGAAAACGAAAAACTGCCGCGATCAGTGTCAATTCGGAAACGCCGCCCCACCCGATGACGGGCCACACTCGCATACACGGCGGTCACATTTGCCCAAGGAATCTGGATATAGTCAGCCACGTTTTTATCATTAAAAAATTCAAACGCGCGATCACCGACGAGAAATTTCCCGTACTGCGCGCCAATTCCTAAGTATGAAATACCCTTGGCTGTTAAGGCCACTTTTGTATTCAGTGATTGTACCATTACGATTACCCTCCTCACCTATCACCTGTTAATCGTATCATTAAATGATAGACTTACTCAATAACTTTGCTTTTATGTACAAAGGCGCTCGTCGAAAATGACGGGCGCGCTTTATCGTAATAATTTAATTCATGCTTACATGATGTGCAAGGCATGCATAATGATTCCGAAGACGAAGATACCAACAATCATTGCAATTGGTGACACGTTCTTCTTCAACAACCACATTGCAAAGAATGTCAATGCCAAGCCCATCAAACCTGGTACCAAGCTGTCCAAGTTTGCTTGCAAAGTGTTTGGTGCCATCTTTGTCAATGACAAACCAGCAGCTTGATCACTCAAGATTTGTTGCAACTTACCACCAGTCACAGGACCGCTAGGGAAATCAATGTAAGCCCCTTCAGCCAACTTCTTAGCTGGTAGGTTCACGACAAACTTGATTGAAACCCAACGCTCAACCAGAACGGCCAAGATAAACATTCCCAGGATGGAAGCACCCTTCGTGATATCCTTCAAAAGACCACCTGACAAGTCTTGTGTAATTGCAGAACCGGCCTTGTAACCGAATTCTTGGGTATACCAGATAAATGACATACGAATCAAGTTCCACAAAACGAAGAACAAGATTGGACCAAGAATGTTACCAGAAAGGGCCAATGACGCACCCAAGGCACCCAAGATTGGTCGCAATGTGAACCAGAAGACCGGATCACCAATACCAGCCAAAGGTCCCATCATACCAATCTTCACACCTTGAATGGCTGTGTCATCAATCGCAGCCCCGTTGGCACGTTCTTCTTCCAGCGCCAATGTGACCCCAATGATTGGTGACGCAACATAAGGGTGTGTGTTAAAGAATTCCAAGTGACGCTTCAAAGCGGCAACTCGATCTTCTTTTGTGGTATATAACTTCTTAATTGCTGGGATCAAGGCATAAGCCCAACCCACGTTTTGCATACGTTCGTAGTTCCATGAACCTTGTAAGAACTGTGATCGCCATGCAACAGATAGACGATCGTTACGTGATAATTCAATTTTTTCAGCCATCATGTTGCTCCTTCCTAGTATTGATCCAAAATGTCACCGACTGGGTCACCCGAGCCGTTACCATTTGAACCACCGCCACCGTTACCACCCATCTTTGATAGGTTAAGGTAGATGAAGGCCAATGCCACACCGATTGCACCAAGGGCGATCAATGTCAATTGACTGACAGCGGCCAAGGCAAAACCAATGGCGAAGAATGGCCATACTTCACGTGTTGCCATCATGTTGATAACCAATGCATAACCAACGGCGACAACCATACCACCACCGATAGCCATACCACCAGTCAACCATTCAGGCATAGCAGCCAAAGCGTTTTGAACGGCTGACGCTGGGATCGCAATCAACAAAGCAGCTGGGATCGCAATACGCAAACCTTGCAACATGATACCAATCAAGTGGTAACGTTCAATTGCACGATAGTTACCTTCCTTAGCTGCCGCATCGGCACCGTGTGTCAAACCAACAGAAATGGTACGCACGATCATTGTCAAGAACAAACCAGCAACGGCCAAAGGAATAGCTGAAGCAACGGCCACAGAGATACCTGTTGGCGTGAAATTGTTCCCCTTAATCATGATAATAGCTGAAGCGACAGAGGCCAAGGCCACGTCCGGTGCAACAGCGGCACCGATGTTCGCCCAACCCAAGGCGATCATTTGCAATGAACCACCCAAGATAATACCTGCTGTCAAATGGCCAGTGACCAAACCAATTAATGTTGCCGAAACCAATGGTTGGTGAATTTGGAATTCATCCAAGATACCTTCCATACCTGCGAAGAAGGCAATGATTACGACTAAAACCATTGAGATAATAGACATATGTTAAACACCTTTCCTAATCAACGTTTCAAAAGTCTTATTGAACGTTAGCTTTTTTAATCAAATCAAACAAGTTGGCCTTGCTATCGCTTGGCACTTTACGGACATCGAATTCAACACCCAAGTCACGCAACTTTTCAAATGCTTCAACGTCTGCCTTGTCCATTGATAAGACTTTGTTGACCATCGTTTTACCTTCAGAATGCGCCATTGAACCAACATTTAATGTCTTAATTGGCACACCACCTTCGACGGCACGGAGAACATCTTGCACAGTTTCAAACAACAAAAGTGCATCAACGCCACCGAAACGATCATCCTTAGCCACTTCTTCCATCTTGCTAATTGGCACGATGTTGGCCTTGACACCATTTGGTGCTGCTTGCTTAATCAAGTTCTTACGCAATTCATCACGGGCAACCGCGTCTGATACAACAATGATGCGGTTAGCCTTTGAATATGGCGTCCAAGCTGTGGCCACTTGACCGTGCAACAAACGCGTATCCAAACGTGCCAAATTGATGTTGATGTGTCCGGGCTTCAAACCATCCGATGCGTTTGCTTTCGCTTCCGCCTTTTCCGGTGCCGCTGGCTTGGCTTCTTCAGCTTCCGGCACAGACTTAATCCCATCCTTTGAGACGGGTACCAAATACTTCGCCAAATCCGCTGCTGAATTCATACCCAGGCGGCCGCCATAAGCTTCAATCAACATTGGCAAGTTCAAACCAGACACAATCGCAACGTGTTCTGGATTTTGCTGTTGGATGAGGCTGGCGCGGTTAAAGGGTGAACCGCCCCACAAATCAACCAAAAACAATGTATCATCATCATTATCAAACTTTGCCAAGGCATCTTGATAATGCTTATCTAAATCGTCTGGTCCTTCAGTTGGCTGGAATGTCACGACTTCAACGTTTTCTTGTTCACCGAAAATCATTGATCCCGACATGATAATGCCTTTTGCAAAGTCACCATGACTAGCAACAATAAGATTAACCATCGATAATCTCCTTCTCAATAAATGTTTACTATACGATTATATAGGAATTTAATCGCGATGTAAACGCTTTCACAATATATTATTGCCGTTATTGTTTACAGTCAATAGTATACATCTTTTGTCCTGAAAAGTAAACGCTTTCATTGCATTTTTCAAAATTTTTAACTTGACAGCG
>USIU01000119.1 GCA_900554745.1 uncultured Leuconostoc sp. | reverse complement strand
AGATAGTGACACACTATGATCCGTTTTGCGAACACTACCTTTCTCACCGGTCCCATTTTCATCGACTAGCTTACTGGTATCTCCCATACGTGCAACCCAAGTTCCTTGTCCAGCACCTTGCTTTGCTGACATGACAGTAAACGCACCATCACCAGGCGTTAAATTAATGTTGCCACCAGCAATTGCATTCTCGGCTTCCGATCCTGACACTGTATTGGCACTCAAATCATTAATGGTGATTTGTGCCCCCTTTAACTCATTATTACCAGCTGTTAATTGGCCATCTTGCGCCACAGATAAGGTCCAACCAGCTCCTGTCCCACGATTATCTGAAATTTGAGCATATACAGATGTATCTGACTGATTTCCTGAATATGATTGCGCTGTAGCGAAGTAAGTTTGATCGGCAGATGAAATTTTTTGCGTTCCAAAGTCAAAATCTGAAACGTAATCGATAGATAATGGTCCGCTTGTTCCTGAATTTGGATTTGTCCCATTTGGCTTTTGGGGATTTACAGGGTGCGTTGGATCCGGGCTATCTGGATTAACTGGTCCTGTTGGGTCTGTAGCCGGTGTAAATGTCACACCAGTAGACGTTGTATAACTAGTAGTTGCTTGACTACTTGTACCATCAGCATTAACAAGTGGCGTTGTAACTGCCACAGTAAGTGCTGATACGCTTAAAATAGCAGTTGATTTTAGTAATGAATGTGTTGACATTATTTCTCCCTAACATGACGTGTACGCCTATTCAACAATGTTGAATATTATTTTTTAGATGTTAATCATTTTAATTTATACGTGTATATTTTAGATTGCTCCTATAATTAACCTATTTATTATTAATGAATCCGCTCAACTTGTCATGCCAAAATAAGCGATAATACATTAAAAAAAGCGCTTAATACTATCAGAAAGCCACTGTTTTCCTATCGACACAAGATTGCTTGAAAAATTTGATAAAGGTATACTATAATAATTTTCAATAATGATAGCGTCATAAAAATCACCTAGTTAGAAAAGGTATAAAACGGTCAACTATGAGAGATATTGAAAATTTTGCGCACATGTTAAATGCTGAATCATTTCTAATCAATTTAGCAAAAAATGAAATCATTCCAATTACGACCCTTTCAACTGCTCAGCATGGCTTAATTAAAAAATTAATCCCAAAATTCGAGCAATTTCCAGATGAAATATATCAATCTCTCAATTTTGAAAATGGTAACCTACTATCTGTTAAAGTTTCTGAAACAGTCAAAGTTGGCTTTATATTTGACTTTACGCAATTTTCAAATTCACAGAGTCAGTTAAGTTTAATCTATGTTTTAACAAAGCTAACCCCTATCTCCCAAATTATTTTTCGACTATATACCGCTAAAAAAGCACCTCAAGCGATCGTTTTCATCCACAATTATCCTTTCAATCAACGACAAATCATTGCTGAGCCGGCGCGTTTACCAGATTCTCACACCTACTATCATATTGAAACGGACATTATCAAAGCAATCGTTTACTCTAACCAAACAGATTTAAGTATTGCACTCGAAAAGTTACCACAAATTGATTTTTTCAACGTTCTCAATGAACAAGGTCCCTCCCTTCGTCAAAAGAAAAACTTTGTGATTTCATACATCGCAGTTTTAACCCGTGCCATCAATCAATGGGGATTTCCAATCAATCATGCCTTCAAAATTCAATCTAATTTAGTGGCAGAAGTCGAGAAAACCATCCAATTTCCAGATTTTATGAATACGATTAGAGGACTAGCTTGGTTTTTCTTTAAAACGATTAAATCTTACCGCATTAATAATTTATTACCTTTGGCTTTACGCATTAAATCTTATATTGACGAGCACGTGTGTGACAATATTGTGTTATCAGACATTGCCCTAGCAATGCATACGTCAAAGAAAAATTTAAACCCTGCTTTCAAAGCCGAATTTGGTATCACGATTATTCAGTTTATTCGTACTCGAAAAATTGAACGCGCAAAAGAAATGCTACTCATTTCTGATATTACAATCCCAGAAATTGCTGCTAATTTATCCTTTTCAACGCCAAGTTATTTCATTCAAACATTCAAAAGTTTAACTGGTATGACGCCAAATTATTTCAGATCAAATTATTTTTGTAAAAATAATAATTAACCACAAAAAAGCATCCCCACTGGGATGCTTTTTGCTATTTCAAAATATTTTCAATTTGGGTCACTTCATCATCAGTAAAGGTCATGTGATCACTGAACGCTAAGTTGTCGACCAGATGGTCAATCTTACTTGCCCCAATCACGACTGTCGCAACGCGACGGTCACGGAGTAACCAAGCTAAGGCCATTTGTGACAACTTCTGACCACGCGCTTGCGCAATGGCGTTCAAAGCATTTAATTTGGCAATCAAGGCTGCTTTACCGTCTTCAAATAAGAACGCATTCGTCCGGTGAATTGGATAATCTTCTGGAATGTCTTCCAAATAACGATCCGTTAACAACCCTTCCGCTAGCGGCCCGTAAGCAATCAAACCGGCATGGTTCTCATCCAAGACGTCCAATAAGCCATCATCAGCGGCTGTTTGATTCAACATGTTATACGACACTTGGTTCCCAATAAAAGGTGTACCTAATTCTTCAAATAACTTCGCAATGGCGGCCGTTTGTTCTGCATTATAGTTGGATACCCCAACATATAACGCCTTACCCTGCTTCACCAATAAGTCCATGGCATAGGCTGTCTCTTCCAAACGCGTGTTGGGATCCCAACGATGCGCATAGAAAATATCAACATAATCAAGTCCCATGCGTTGAAGACTTAAATCCAAGGCAGCCGTCAAGGTCTTTTTACCGGAAAATTCCCCCAATGGTCCTGGCCACATATGGTAGCCCGCCTTGGTGGTGATAATTAATTCATCGCGGTATGGCTTTAAATCACTGCGATAAACTTGCCCAAAGGTTTCTTCGGCTGTCCCGTTACTTGGGCCATAATTCGACGCATTATCAAAGCTAAAAATCCCACTGTCAAATGCTTTCAGCATCACTTTGCGAGAATTTTCAAGTGGCATTTGGTCGCCTAAGTTACGCCACAAACCAAAAGATACCACAGGTAAAATTAAGCCAGAGTCGCTGACACGACGGTAAGGTAACTTCTCATAACGTTGCTCATCTGCTGCATATACCATGATCTAAAGTCCTTTCACTATTTGCTCTGCAATAATTTGATGCGCTGCACAATTCGGGTGGACATCTGTCAGGTCTGGTAACCATGACTTGGTTTCAATTAACGTGAATTGATCAAAGCGAGCCGTTTCAGCTAAAAATACCTCACGAAAGGCCCCATTCAATGGCATCAATAATATCATTTTAGCATTGTGAAAGCGCTTTATCAATTCCAACAAGTAAATGCGTAAGCCAAACGCAAACGCCGTCGGCGTCGCGCCATAGTTAAAATCGTTGGTCCCATAATTAACCAACACAAGATTGGTGCTGACTAGTGGTCGCGATACATTGTCCCCGACATGCCACAAGGCTTCAATTGCGGTCGGAATTTGATATGGCGCCGCAGCGGTTAACCCTGTGCCGCCGTACGCAATACGCGCTAAGGGTTGCCCTAAGGCATCTGCTACCAGTTGTGGATAGCTAATTTCTGGATGGTGACCGTCGGCTGCCATCACTTCCCCAGCCGTAATAGAATCGCCAACAAACGTGACGTAAGGTTGATCAATGTCCAGTGGCGTCACCTTTCCCTGATCAATGGTCATCGCAGTGAGATAGACTGGGTCTTGCCAGAAGGCTTCGCTGCTGATATCACGATCACGCAACACCAAGTGAACTTCGGCCGTGTCTGTCGGAATGATCACGGTCAGTGTCTGTTCCGTCACTGGTATATCCTGCCAATCCGTGTCATTTATTTTCACCGCAAACGTCAAGCCGTCATAACTTTCCGCAAAAACTAGCATCACCGTATGCACCTGACTGGCCACAAAGCCAATGGCGGCCCCAAATTGAGTGGTCATTAGCCCATCAGGCGTCACGCCCCATTCGGGTGACAATAGTCGTGTCATATCAATTGTTTTCATAATTTAACATCCAAATTATCCGGACTTCGCATAATGTCTTCAATACTTTCACACGCATCGACACGGCGAATTGCTTCAGCAAATGTCGGTGCGACTGATAATGGTACTAACTTATCAAAGTGCTTCTCATCAGGCACTTCAATCGTGTTCGCCACTAAAATTTTTGAAATGGCCGATGCCGCTAACTTGTCAACTGCGCCTTCAGACAAAACAGCGTGTGGGGCCACGGCATAAATAGCCGTTACCCCGGCCGCTGTCAAAGCTTCACTGGCTAAGGTCATGCTCGTACCGGTGTCGATAATGTCATCAATCAAAATCGCCCGCTTACCCTGCACATTACCTGTAATGCC
>USIU01000118.1 GCA_900554745.1 uncultured Leuconostoc sp. | reverse complement strand
TAACCCGCGGTTATGATGCGGTCGTGTTTTATCCCAATCGGGCGTTTCAAACGGATGCGTCGCTGTATCAACAGTTAGCGCAAAACGGGATTCAACACCTGTCGATTAAATCAACAGGTTACGACAATATTAATTTTGCCTATGCCAAACAATATCAGATAACCATTACCAATGTGCCAAATTATTCACCGGAATCAGTGGCACATTTCACGGTAATGAGTATTTTAATGGTATTGCGACGTTTGCCACAACAACTCCGGACCACTCATCGTACGCCACGACAACAGTGCATTGGCAAAGAGTTGACGGATGTGACGGTTGGGATATATGGTGCGGGGCGTTTAGGTGGCTTAGTTGCGAAAACCTTGCATTTCATGGGCGCCCGGGTCTTGTTTTATGCCCGTACGCCTAAACCGGCATTAACTGCGTTGGGTCTAACCCAAGTGAGTTTTGAGACGTTACTCACTGCTAGTGATGTGTTAAGTATTCACGTCCCGTTAAATGAGACAACTTATCATCGCTTTAATGACGTACACTTAGGCAAAATGAAAGCAGATGCGGTGCTAGTCAATACCGCTCGTGGTGCTATCATTGATACCCCCGCGTTAATTCGCTATTTACAACAAGGCAAATTTAGTGGATTAGCTTTAGATGCTTTGGAAAATGAGGAGACGCATGGGTTTGAAACGAATCCGTATTATCAGGCTTTGCAGGCCTTTGAAAACGTGTTACTCACGCCACACATTGCTTATTACACAGCGGCCGCCGTTCGCGATATTGTGATGACAGCACTGGATAACGCATATGACGTGATCAGCACAGGGGTGTCTGAAAACGTGGTGCTAAATTAGGAGGTCAACCATGAGCTTTATTACTATTCAAGATGTTCACAAATCATTTTATGGCAAGGAAATTTTAAAAGGCATCAATCTAAACATTGAAAAAGGGGAGGTTATTGTGATTTTAGGCCCCTCTGGATCAGGGAAAACAACCTTTTTACGTTGTCTCAACACGTTAGAAAAAGCGGATCGGGGACAGATTACAATTGATACGGTGACCAAAGATTTTGCCGACCATGATCCCAAAAATACCCGTGATTTAATTTTAAAAACGGCGATGGTATTTCAAGGCCATGCTTTGTTTCCAAATATGACGGTGTTACAAAATGTGATTGAGGGACTGATTCGCGTGAAGAAAGTGTCGCGTGCGGCAGCAACAAAGTTGGGCTTGCGCACTTTGACAGCCGTTGGTTTGGCTGACCGCGTGAATTATTATCCCGCACAGCTTTCCGGTGGTCAGCAGCAACGTGCTGGTATTGCGCGTGCCATGGCCATGGAACCGGAATTGCTCTTGTTTGATGAACCAACGAGTGCGCTGGATCCGGAACTGGTCGGCGAAGTCTTAACGGCCATGAAGAAATTAGCACAAGCAGGGCATACCATGATTGTGGTGACCCATGAGATGCAATTTGCGTATGAAGTGGCTGACCGTATTTTGTACATGGAAGGTGGCGTGGTGGTCGAATCAGGCACGCCGGCAGCTATTTTTCAGACGCCACAAGACCAGCGGACCCAGAAATTTCTGGCTCGTTTGGCGGGGCAAGATTTCAGTACCCCTGAGTTGGTCAGCCTATGATGCAGCATGATCAACTGACACCATTCGCAAAAGACGCCGTTCAAGACCAAGCAGTTGGTCAGACGCAGCGTCTTTTTCAACGTGACTTTGTCTTGTTAATGGTAATTAATTTTATGGTCATGACCGCCGTGACCGCGCAAATGGGGACGCTGCCGTTATATGTGACCCAATTAGGCGGAAATGCGACGATTTCAGGGCTAGTCATCGGTATTTGGGGATTAGCCGCCTTGGTGGCTCGTGTCCCCGTTGGTAAAATGATTGATCGGTTTGGGCGCAAACAATTAGTGATGATCGGACTACTGATTTTAATGGTAGATTTTGGTTTATTGATTTTTAGTCGGTCGCTGCTGGTGTTGATTTTGCTGCGGGCTTTTCAAGGCATTGGCAACGGCACCCAGAGCACCGCTGTGGCGACCATGGTCGCAGATAAATTATCGCCCACACAATTGTCCGTTGGGCTGGGTTATTTTAGCATTTCACAAACTTTGCCAGCGGCAGTCGGCCCAGCCATTGGGCTGTTAATTGTTAATCACTGGGGCTTTCAAGCGATGTTTTATTTTAGTCTCGCCTTAGTGGTTGGCGCGCTAGGTTTGATGTTTTTGGTGCGTGACACGTATCAAACCTCAAGACAGGTGGCAGTCACGACCAATACAATGGGCTTTTGGTCGTTGCTGACGCAAGCCAGTGTCTGGGTGCCGAGTCTGGTCGTGTTTATTGCCGCGTTCGCGAACGCTGCCGTGGCGGCCTTTTTAGTCCAATTTGGCTTTGAGAAGGGCTTACCGCTGACATTGGTCGGTTTGAGTTTTACGGTCCAAGCGCTGGTTGGTGTTTTGGCCCGGATTTGGTTTGCCAAGTTATATTTGTACTTCCACACGCTAGTCTTGGTGATCGGGAGCATTTTAATGATTGCTAGTGCCTATTTGTGTATTGCGTTTAGTCAGGGGCTGTGGGGTCTGTTGGTGGCTGGCGGTTTAATTGGGTTAGGTTTTGCATTACTGACACCGTTGATGAACGCTGTCGTATTGCGTGACGTTTTGCCGGTACAACGGGGACGAGCAACAGCTATTTTTTCATCCGGAACGGATGTGGCCTACGGGTTAGGGGCCATTTTATGGGGACTTTTTGCGAGTTGGTTTGGCTATTTTGCTGTTTACTGTGCGGCTGCGTTGCTGGTCTTACTGACGTTGCATTTTGTCAGCCGTTATCGTCAAACATTACGACAATCGGTATGAGTGGCTTGACTTGAATTTTATTCATGTTAAATGAAAATAGTTTCGTCATATTCATGTTTAGATTCAGGTATGATAATGGTCAAGAAAGCAAGAGGACGTAATGCTTATGACACCAACACATTTATCAACCCGTCATCAACAAACAACGACATTAAATATGGATCAAATTTTTGCATCCGCAGCGGATCCCGAAAATATTTCCTTTGGTATGGGACTACCCGATGAAGCGATTTTTCCTAGTACGGCGTTAGCACAAGCTTTTAATGACGCCATTGCGACGACAGGGGCGGCCATTTTTCAATATCACGATACCCAAGGCCCATTATCGCTGCGTGAAAAAATTGCGACGTTAACCGCAAATTATTTTGGCTATCAACCAGCTGCTGATCAGATTATGCTGACGCAAGGTGGGCAACAAGCTATTGATATTATTGGCCGGGCGTTCTTAGATAAGCATGATCACATCATTGTGGAGGCCCCAACGTATATGGGCGCGCTAGATGCTTTTGATAGTTACGAACCTATTTATCATGAAGTCGGTTTAACGGCTGATGGGATGGACATGGCGCAACTAGAGGCAACTTTAGCGCAATATCCAGAGACAAAATTTGTGTATACCATTCCAGATTTTCAAAACCCCACGGGGGTGACGATGAGTCTGGCTAAGCGCCAACAATTGCTCGCCTTAGCCGAAAAGTATGATTTTTACATTATTGAAGATAGTCCTTACCGTTACTTGCGCTATACCGGTGAAACGGTGCCATCACTAGCCGCCCTAGACACTACTGGTCGCGTAATTTTGATTTCTAGTTTTTCTAAAATTTTGTCCCCAGCGTTGCGCACTGGATGGCTAATCGCTAATGCAGATTTAATGGCAATCTGCTTAAAAATCAAATCTGCGCTGGATGTTCAACCGTCCTATATTAGTTTGCTAGCTATTGATCACTACTTAGCGCAACATGATATCCAAGCGCATATTGCGACCATTAACGCACATTATCGCGACAAATGTGCGCTGATGCTCGCTTGTTTAGCGGCTGAGCTACCAGAAGGGGTGACTTTTACACAGCCTGAGGGCGGTTTCTTCGTTTGGGTGAGCTTACCTGAAAGTGTCAATGCGACTGAATTATTAGCTGAGCAAGTGTTATCGCAAGCCAAAGTGGTCTACGTGCCGTCAGAAATGCAGTATGCCTCACGACAGGTGAAACATCAATTCCGCTTAAACTTTACCAGTGCCACGCCAGCAGATATCAAGACTGGCATCGCACGTTTGGGCAAAATTTTGCACCAACAGTTGTTAGTCGCGCAGTAAAAAAGCCAATCTGTTAATTCAGATTGGCTTTTTAGTTCAGATACGTTTCGATTTCTTGAACCAAAGCGCGGACGGCAGGAGACAAGATATCATTTTTGCTTTGCACAAGGGCAATGGTACGATAAAAAGGTTCATCAAATGAAAAAATGCTGACCTCACCGCTGAGTTTTTTCAGGGCTAAATCAGGTAGAATACCGAAACCCAGGCCCGCTTCAACCATCGACACGATGGATTGATCATCAATGGAAAAGTT
>USIU01000117.1 GCA_900554745.1 uncultured Leuconostoc sp. | reverse complement strand
TTCTTGTTTGATGAACGTCACCTCTATTTGCGTCACTTGAAGCCATTTGCGACATTGAAGATTCGCAATACGTTGATTGCGGCCACGTATGAATTCTTTAACAACGAAGGCTTTACAAAGTTGGATTCCCCACTTTTGACGGGTTCGGCGCCAGAAGGGACAACGGAATTATTTGAAACAGATTACTTTGGCGAATCAGCCTTTTTGTCACAAACTGGGCAATTGTATGCCGAAGCGGGCGCCATGGCGTTTGGAAAGGTCTTTACCTTTGGTCCAACATTCCGGGCAGAAAAGTCAAAGACACGCCGTCATTTGACGGAATTCTGGATGGTTGAACCAGAAATGGCCTTTATGCATCAAGAAGAGAGTCTTGAACTGCAAGAACGATACATTTCATTCTTGATTTCAAAAGTCTTGGAACGCAATGAGCAAGAATTAGATATTCTTGGTCGGGATAAGGCTTTGTTAGCTTCTTATACACAACTGCCTTATCCACGTATTAGTTATGATGATGCGGTGAAGTTGTTGCAAGACAATGGGTTTGACATTGAATGGGGTGTGGACTTTGGTTCCCCTGAAGAAACATTCTTGGCGAACCACTTTGCTAAGCCAGTCTTTATTGTGAACTTCGCAAAGGCAATTAAAGCTTTCTACATGAAGCGTCACGCGACGCGTGATGATGTGGTCGTTTCTGCAGACTTATTGGCACCAGAAGGTTATGGTGAAATTATTGGCGGTTCAGAACGTGATACCGACTATGAGTACTTGAAGATGCGCATTGAAGAACAAGGCTTGGATCTTGACGAATATAATTGGTATTTGGATTTGCGCAAGTACGGCTCAGTGCCGCACTCTGGCTTTGGCCTTGGTTTGGAACGCATGGTGACATTTGTGACGGGTGAAGAACACATTCGTGAAGCGATTCCGTTCCCACGGATGACCAACCGTATCCGACCATAAACTTTTGGGGATGCTGGCTTTTATGCCACGACCTGTCTGAAAACATGTTAAACTAAAGTAGATGATTAAAAACGTCCAAGTTGCGCTTGGACGTTTTTATAACGGTATTTGACTCAAAGTAGGTTGACAGATGGTATTAGATCAACGATTACAACAATATATTCAAGCAGGGCAAACGGCAATCAGTAATGACTTATTGCAACATTATCACGAAATCGGCATGGATAATGACGATTTAGCTTTATATTTACAAGTAACGCGGATCCAAAATCAAGGCGATGCCGCGACACCTAAAATATTGGCACAAATTTTACACGTCACGGAAAGTGTTGTGGTGACACGTTTGAAAAGCCTGATTACGCGTGAGCTAATGGCGATTGCGGCCACGACGAAGCAAGTTGAAACGTATGATTTTACGCCAATGATTGCCAAACTGTTGCAAGGTCAACAAGTCAGTGTGCAGCCGATCATGTCTGATGGCAAATCGACACGCCGTGAGATTTTCCAAACGTTGGAGGCGGAATTTGGACGGCCATTGACACCAATGGAAATGCAGACCGTGGGTCATTGGTTTGACCAAGACCATTTTGAACCGGACTTGATGTTACTGGCCATTCAAGAAGCGGTTGCCAATAATGCGCGCAGTTTACGTTATATTGAAACAATTTTGGTAAATTGGCAGCGTGATAACATTAAAACAGCTACTCAAGCACAAATTGCGAAGCAAAAGCGTCGCGGTGTTACCTACACCTATGATAATTTATTTTAAAATAATATGTGGTGCTGGCTGCGCTAATTGTAGGTGAAAGCCAAAAATTGGTTGGCCATCTGGCGCAAATAACTGGGTTTCGGCACTCATATCTTGTAAGCGCGTCTGCAATTGAGACAACGTCATGGCTTGTTTCCCCGGCACAATGATCAAATTAGGCCCGTCGTGGGCGAATTTAACTTGCGCAACGGGTAAAATCTCGGTCATATTTTGCCAATATAAGCGACTTTTTGGGGACATATACTGTGTGAGTTGTGTTAAATCAATTAATTTCATGGCTAAAACCTACCTTTGTCACATGCTGTGACTTAATTAGTATAAAGGAAAACAAATGGAAAAAACATATCATTTAATGGCGACTGCTGCGGCAGGGCTGGAGTCACTGGTTGGCAAAGAATTGGATCGCTTGGGTTATGACCCCAAAGTTGAAAATTATCGCGTCCGGTTTGATGGGACGGCCCGTGACATTTTAAACGCTAACATTTGGTTACGCACGGCTGATCGTGTGAAAATCATTGTTGGTGAATTTGACGCGACAACGTTTGATGACTTATTCGAAGGTGTCAAGGCACTGCCTTGGGAAGACTATTTGAACTATGATTCAGAATTTCCAGTCGCCGGTCGGTCTAAAAAATCTGAACTTTTTAGTGTGCCAGATGTGCAGGCGATTACAAAAAAAGCCATCGTCAATCGTTTACAAGAAGCGTATCATATTCGGACACGTTTGCCTGAAAATGGCTATTTTGCCCAACTTGAAGTGATGATCGAAAAGGATCACGTGATTGTCACGTTAGATACGACCGGACCATCACTCTTTAAGCGTGGCTATCGTGTCAATAAGGGTGGGGCGCCCTTGAAGGAAAACTTTGCGGCAGCCCTGGTCTTGTTGACAAATTGGCATCCCGATCGCCCATTTGTCGACCCAACCACTGGATCCGGGACCTTAGCGATTGAAGCCGCCTTAATTGGCCGCAACATTGCGCCAGGCTTGATTCGTGATTTTGACATTGAACAAATGGATTGGTTTGACAAGTCTTTGTCTGATACGGTACGTGATGAAGCAGAGGCACAAGCAGATTATGACCGAAAATTAGATATTCAGGGCTTTGATATTGATGAAAATATGGTCAAAATCGCAATCGAAAATGCCAAACATGCCGGTCTTGGGCAAGATATTGTCTTTAAACAACTCGCTGCCAAAGATTGGACGACGGATAAAGAAAACGGCGTGATTGTTGCCAACCCACCTTACGGGGAACGTTTGGGTGAATTGGATGCAGCGCGTGAACTCTATGCGCAAATGGGGGATGTGTATCGCCAATTGCCAAGTTGGAGTAAGTACATTTTAACGAGTGATTTAGACTTTGAAAATGCCTATGGCGAGAAAGCAACCAAGCGTCGCAAACTTTATAACGGTGCCTTACGTGTAGACTATTTCCAATATTGGGGTAAGCGTGTCAAATAAAAATAAAAGCAAAATTTGTGCAACCTGCATAAATTTTGCTTTTTTATTTTTGCGTGATCACCCATGTTTTTTCGTATTATATTGGTAGAATGGTTAACAATATTGAGTATGTAAGAAATGAGGCGTCTTTATGGTTGAAACAAATCCTGCACTAGCAAACATTTTTTCTGATCGTTTGCAACAAGTAGTCCCTAGTCCAATTCACACCTTTAGTGAACAAGTCAGTCATTTGCCAAATATTCTAAAATTAACGATTGGCGAGCCTGATTTTGCGGTGCCAGATCATATTAAAGCGGCGGCCGTTGCGGCCATTGAAGCGGATGATTCTCATTATTCAGTCTCTGCG
The DNA here is from genome assembly GCA_900554745.1 of uncultured Leuconostoc sp. Lineage (GTDB taxonomy): Bacteria > Bacillota > Bacilli > Lactobacillales > Lactobacillaceae > Leuconostoc. The sequence goes on along the minus strand of USIU01000117.1, from coordinate 892 downwards.
GGCTCAATGGCCTTGCGACAAGCTGCTCAGCGATTTTTGGCGGAACGCTACCAATTAGCGTACGATGCAGCCACAGAGATTTTAACGACCGTTGGTGCAACTGAGGGATTGTTTACAATTCTCTCAGCGGTCTTAAATCCAGGCGATGAGGTGTTAATTCCCACCCCAGCTTACCCGGTATATGCCGAAATGACACACCTGAATGGTGGGGAACCGCTCTTGGTAGATGTGTCGCAGGATGATTTTATTTTAACCCCACAGCATTTGCGTGCGGTGTTAGCCACGCATCCCCGCGTCAAAGTCTTACTCCTAACCAATCCTTCGAATCCGACGGGGGCGACTTATACGGCCGCAGAAATGCAGGCGTTGGCGGACGTCCTAAAAGAAACGTCTGTTTTGGTGATTTCAGATGAAATTTACTCAGAACTACAATACGAAGGGGAACACGCCTCCATGGCGACGTATTTACCGCAGCAAACCATTGTTGTGAATGGTGTGTCCAAATCACACGCCATGACGGGTTATCGCATTGGGATTTTGGCTGGGCCAGCAGCGTTAATTGCTCAGATTAATAAGGTCCACGGATTTGTGATTATGACTCCCTCTAATCCGGCGATGGCCGCGGCGACCGAAGCTTTCAATTGTGAACGTAGTTTGGCGGACACTCAGCGTATGAAGGCGGCCTATCAGGCACGACGTGACTTTTTAGTGACTGAATTGACGGCCCTTGGTTTTGAAATGGTTCGTCCTAACGGCGCATTTTATATTTTTGCCAAAATTCCGGTTGATTTAGGCCAAGACGATGTGGCGTTTGCAAATGAATTAGTAGCGCAAGAACGGCTTGCGGTTGTGGCAGGTTCTGGTTTTGGCCCTGGTGGTGAAGGCTACATTC
>USIU01000116.1 GCA_900554745.1 uncultured Leuconostoc sp. | reverse complement strand
AGTCACTTTTGTTGCTCCAAATGAAATGGATTACTTGCGTGCGATTGAAGACTTAACGAAAAAGCGCATGACACCATTGCAACCTGCAACATTACAAGAAGCACGTATTGGTAAGATCAAGAATGCGGCTGGTGAAGTCTCAAAGTTGGTCAACACTGTTGATGCCGATGATATTCAATCAGAAGTTGAAAAGTTGACAGCCCAATATAGTTCAGAACAATTGGCAGCGGCTCTATTGTCATCTGTTGCCGATTTGGAAAAGCAAAATACGCCTGTTGAAATCACACGGGAACGCCCATTGCCACGTCGTCGTGGCAATGGCGGCTCATCTTCACGTCGCGGTGGTAATGATCGCCGTGGTGGTAATGGTGGTGACCGTCGTGGTGGTTATCGTGGTAATCGCGACCGTCGTAGTAACGGTGGTGGTGCACGTCGCGAAGGCAGCAGCGACCGTCGCTTCGGTGATTACAAGCGTCGTGATGGCCGTTCAACAGAACGTCGCACGAGTGGCACACGTCAAAATCGTGAATTTACGGTCCGCGAAAAAGATTAATTTTTGCGCTGACGATTCGTATTAAAAACGTTGTTGTGTGAGGATACCACCATGTGATAACGTGTTATAAAAGTATACGATGAAACCGTCCAAACAAGTGTTGGATGGTTTTTCATTAGTTAAGGGTAAAGGAGACCGATGATGCAAACCGCTGCTGAAGCAATTGCGTATATTCATAATCGACCAAAGGGTGGCCAAAAGGAATCACTGGCACGTATGCACACCTTGCTAACGGCTTTAGGGCAACCACAAAACACGTTGCCACCAGCGATTCACATTACTGGCACCAATGGTAAAGGATCGGTTGCTACGATGACGAGTCACATTTTGCGCGCTGCTGGTTATCGCACCGGTTTGTTTATGTCACCTTATATGACGGACTTTCGGGAACGCATCCAAATCAACAATACGTTGATACCAGCAGACGATTTGTTGGCAGTAACCCAACAGGTCGCCGAGGCCTTGGTGGCGGTGGATGCCAGGTTAGCGCCAGATATTCCCACTGAATTTGAAGTGCTAACGGCGATTATGATGACTTATTTTGCCCAGCAAGCGTTAGATGCCTTAGTGATTGAGGTAGGTATTGGGGGGCAGTTGGATTCCACTAATGTGATGCCAAATGCCCGGGTCGCAGTGATTACGAGCGTAGGCTTGGATCATCAAGCATTACTCGGACCAACCATTGCCGCGATTGCTAAGCAAAAGGCAGGCATCATTCATGATGATATGGCCGTCGTGATTGGTGATTTACCGGATGAGGCAAAATCAGTCATTGCAGCTGTCGCTAAAAGACCACTTGTGCAGGGCGAATTGGGCGCTTACGCGCAAGGTTTACCAGGCACGTATCAAATTCAAAACACCGCGACTGCGGTAGCAGCAGTCACGGTGTTTGATGAGCAGATTACGCCTGCGCAAATTCGCCAGGGGCTTGCTGAGAGTCAGTTTTCTGGGCGTTTTGAACGGATTAAACCCAATGTGATCCTTGATGGGGCGCATAATGTGGAGGGGCTAAAAAAATTGTACCAGGCGCTACAAGACTTAGCGGATCAACCAGAGACCATCACGTTAATCATTGGTAGTCTGATGGATAAAAACGTGGCCTTAGCTTTTCCAGACATTTTAAAAGATCCCCGTATCCAGATTGTTTTAGTGCCATTTGTTGGGCCTAATGGGCGGCATAGTTTAGATATTGCGGCAGTGGCTGAACAATATGGGATCGCAACAGCGCCGAATTGGCAGACTGCCTATCAAGCCAGCACGTCTGATTTGATTGTGTTGACTGGGTCACTATATTTTGTGAGTGAGGTGAGAGGAAAAATATGAAACAAGTTGAAACAAAATTATCAGCACGTTTGATTTTAAGTGTGTTAGCCATTGGGTTACTCGGTTTCACCGATATTATGTTGGAAACGGCTTTGAATGTCAGTTTCCCCATTTTGATGACGACATTTAACGTGACGTCAAGCACGGTTCAGTGGTTAACCTCTGGCGTCATTTTGCTGACAAGTATGGTGGTTATTTTGTCACCTTGGCTGAAAAAGCGTTTCACTAACCGTAGTCAATTTATTGTTGCCACCCTGATTTCAATTACTGGGGTGCTGATTGATGCGGTGAGTCATGACTTTAGCTTCACATTATTTGGTCGTTTGCTTCAAGGTATCGGTGGCGGTGTTGGCATGCCATTGATGTACAATGTCATTTTTGAACAGGTCCCGGAGAATAAACGTGGCACGATGGTGGGACTGGGTTCGTTAATTATTTCCTTTGCGCCAGCGATTGGACCAGCCTTTGGTGGTTATTTAACGCAAAATTATGGCTGGCGGACAGTGTTTTGGGTCGTTTTGCCAATCCAAATCGGGTCATTGATTCTCGGATGGTTTACGATTAAACAAGTTTCGGTGGTCGTCAAAGAAAAGTTGGACTGGATTGGCTGGCTGTTGTTAAGTACGTTCTTTGTCACGGGAATTTTTGTGATCGAACGCATGAGTACGCACGGCTTTACCAATACTTATAGTATCAGCCTCTTTGTGATTATGCTGGGCAGTATTTTGGCGTATCTCTGGTATGCGAAACGCGAACCAGCGCCCTTACTTGATCCTAAAATTTTTAAGTTTAAGACATTTTCATTAAGTATTGCCGCATCATTTGTCACTCAGGCCGTTAATTTGACCTTTAACTATGCGATTCCGATGGCGTTGCAAATCGTGCTGTTCCAAAACGCGCAAGTAGCTGGTTTGGCATTACTACCAGGTGCCTTGGGCTATGCCTTGATGGCAATTGTATCAGGTCGACTCTACGATCGCTATGGGGCCAAATTACCGATTATGATTGGGCTGAGTTTGATGCTGATTGGCACGGTTTCTATGGCAGTCTTACCGTTGAGTGTGGCCAATATGACATTGAGTTTTATGATCGTACAACTGGGAGCTGGCTTCTGGTTTGGTAATAATATGACCCATGCTGTCAGCCATGTCGCCGTCACGTATCAAAGTGCGGGCAATTCCATTTTCTCAGCTACGAATAACTATTCAGCAGCCGTGGGTATTGCCCTGGCAGCTGGCGTGTTAGCGATTTTCCAAAACCAGGCGGCCCAGTCAAAAGCGGCCTTGGTAGCAGCGACACAAGCTGGGACGATGTGGATGTTTAGATTAGACATTTTATTGATTGTGATTGCCGGTAGTTTGTCACTTTGGGCCTTACGTGTTGTGAAGCAACGCGCTTAATGACGTATCATCCCACAGAGGTGTGAGATGACAACGACATTAAATGAACAAATTAAAAAGTATTATGCAACTTTGGGACAAGATGCGGCGCAGCAATTGCACATGCTGCGCCGTTTTTTCCCAAATGACTATGATCTTAATGAGATGACGCAAGATAGCCAAGAAGATTTTATTGCGCAAAATCCCACAGCTAACCGCGCGTTGTTACTTGGGATGGCAATTGGTCGACAGGTTGCCAGCGTGACCCGACCAAAAATGTTGAGTGCTAAATTTTCGGCAGAAATTGGGCATTATGCGCAAAAGCAATTAGGTCATCTACCGCAAGAACAACTATGTGTCGCGTTATTAGATGCGCAACTGAATGTGATTGGTTGGGAGACAATTTTTGTTGGCAGTTTAACCCATGTGCAAGCCTCGCCACGTGAAATTTTTCAGCGGGTTTTAAAGGCTAATGCCTTGGGCTTTATGATGATTCATAATCATCCGAGTGGCAATGTGACACCATCAGCGATTGATTTACAATTTAGTCAACAATTACAAGAGCTAGGGGCACAGCTAGGGATGCCGATGTTTGATTCTTTTATTGTTACTTGCGAGAGCTATTGGAGTATGTCAGAAAACCAGCAGCTCACCAAACATTGGACCCAAGGAACGGCAGCAGAGTGATGAACAGACGGATCGTTTGCCCTTAAATCAGAGACGCACCTGCGGTAGCGAGCAGATGCGTCTTTTTTTGTCTTTTAAAAACTGGTAAAATGAAATAGATTGATTTCATAATGAATAGAAAAGGAAAAGTCTGTTGCGCCGACCAATCCGTCGAGACAACAGACCATCACAATATGACAACAGAAAAACCAGCAGTATGGTACGAACATCTTCATACTGAAAAATATACGGGCGCACGTCGTGGCCGGATTCACACCCCGCACGGCACGTTTGAAACGCCGATGTTTATGCCAGTCGGTACACAGGGGGCGGTGAAAGGTGTTGGCACACGCGAACTCAAAGACATCGGGGCACAATTCATTTTAAGTAACACCTATCATTTGTGGGTGCGACCTGGGGATGAATTAATTGCTGAAGCGGGTGGTCTCCACAAGTATATGGGTTGGGATCAAGCTATCTTAACTGATTCGGGCGGCTTTCAGGTCTTCTCCCTT
>USIU01000115.1 GCA_900554745.1 uncultured Leuconostoc sp. | reverse complement strand
CTTGGCTTCACCAGCAGCTGTCAAGTAAACAATCAAGCTTGTGTGAATGTAGAAGACATTGTCATTGCCAAGATCTGACTTCATTTGACGCAAAGCTTCGATAAATGGCAAACTTTCAATATCACCAACTGTCCCACCAACTTCGACAATCACCACATCGGCATCCGTTGATTCCGCTGCCTTTTTCATCTTGTCTTTAATCGCATCTGTGATGTGTGGAATCACTTGTACTGTCCCACCGTTATAGTCACCGCGACGTTCCTTGGCCAAGACTTCTGAGTAAATACGGCCCGTCGTTACGTTTGAATACATGTTGGTGTTAATATCCATGAAACGTTCATAGTGACCCATGTCCAAATCAGTTTCAAGACCATCCCCCGTCACAAAGGTTTCCCCGTGTTGGTAAGGTGACATTGTCCCTGGATCAATGTTGATATAGGGGTCCAACTTTTGAATCGCTAATTTCAAGCCACGATTCTTCAATAAGCGGCCAAGTGATGCCGCAACAATACCTTTTCCCAAAGATGATACCACACCACCTGTGACGAAAATGTACTTTACTTGTTTATCTGCCATGATGCCTCCTCATGATATAGCGCTGGGCGCCTGCAACGATTCAGGGGTAAAAATAAAATAGAAAAGCCCCCAAGCTGAACTTGGGAGCTTTTAACGTCTGTCCCAATAAATGGGAGCCCTAATATATAATACAGAGTTCGGTTATATTTGTCAAACATTAACCTACTTTTTTAAAATCTATTTGTTTAGGCCTTAACCCGCTTGAAAACGGTAATCGTTTCCACGTGGGTTGTTTGTGGGAATTGATCCAATGGTTGTACTGGCCCATCAATCTCAAAGCCTTCTGCCAAAATTTGCACCGCATCACGGGCCAAAGTGGCTGGGTTACAGCTGATGTAGACAAACGTTTCCGGTGCCATTGCAGCTACGGCTGAAATCAATTCTGCCGTTAAGCCTTTACGGGGTGGATCCACAAAGACCACGTTCGGCTGCAACCCCTCAGCTGCCCAAGCCACCATTTGCTCTGGCGCATCAGCCGTAACAAAAGTCACGTTGTCAATCTGGTTGTTACGGGCGTTTTGTTCGGCATCGGCCACCGCGTTTTCAACAACTTCCACACCATAGACATGCTTTACCTTGTCAGCAATTGACAACGTAATCGTCCCAATCCCTGAATAAGCATCGACTGCAATATCCGTTGGCTTCAAGCCAGCTTTTTCGGCCGCCAATGTGTAAAGTGTGGCCGTCGTTTGCGGGTTCACTTGGTAAAACGAGTTCGGCCCGATTACGAAATCCTTGCCCATCAATTGGTCGTGAATGTCATCAGCGCCCCAAATGGTTTCATTCCATTGTCCCATGATCACATTGGTATCATCATGGTTAATATTGTGGATAAAACTCTTTAATTCAGGGAGTTTTGCCCGCAAGCGGGTGGCGATTTCATCTGCTTCCGGTAGACGCTTGGTGTTGGTCACAATGACGACCATCAATTCGTGGGAGTAATACCCGCGGCGGGCCATAATGTGGCGCACCACACCCTTTTTAGTCGTTTCATCATAGGCTGATAACCCAAGATCTCGCAAAATATCACGCGTTACCGTCACGGCTTCATCAACCTTGGGGTCTTGAATGTAAAAGTCTTCCACAGGGACGAGGTTGTGCGATCCACGACGATAAAAACCAGTTTCCAGGCGGCCATTGATTTCTTGAACTGGCACTTGGGCCTTGTTACGATACTTGGTTGGATCAGCCATCCCAATCGTTGGGCTGACTTCGACGTCAAGGTTAACTTTTTTAAAGAGTTGTTCGACTTGATGTTGCTTAAATTCGAGTTGAGCATCATATTTCAAATTTGCCAATGGGGCAATGCCGGTTGTAATGGCAATTTGATTGGCATTTTGTACACGATTGGGTGATTCTTGCAGCCGCTTGATCACCCGCCCAAAGGCAAAATTCTTTTGCACTTTCGTGATGCCCAGACGCACAACTTCGCCTGGAATCGCATCGACAACAAAGATAGGGAAGTTATCAATTTTAACGACGCCCATCCCTTGATAAGTAATGTCGACAACTTCCCCTTCAACTTCTTGGTTCTTAGTTACTGGGGCTTTTTGGGGATAAACCCGATTGGCTTTGGCCATAGCATTTCGCTCACTTTCTTGTTGCGCCTTTTGATACGCACTATCATGTCACATTATTTAACGTCGAGTTTTTCGACGTCCGCCATAAACTGTCGCTTTGTCTGGTCGGAAATAGTTGCGGCTTCTGGCATGCCAGAACGGTTAGCCACAAACTCAATATGTTGTTGCAGATCCGTGAATAACATCGGGGCATCCCCGCCATATTCACCATCCAAATTGACCTTTAATTGATCATCATCTAACGGCGTAATTTCAACTTTATTGGTCTTTTTATAAATCAGTTGTGGATTATCCACATGCTTGCCGCCATTTAACATCTGAGCCACCATTTGTAAAATTTGACCCAAGTTCGATTCTTTGATGATTAACAACGTAAACTTACCATCATCTAGCTTCGCGTCCGGCACAATTGATTCAAACCCACCGACTGAATTGGTCAGCGCCAAGAAAATCATTGAAATTCTGCCCGAATATTCACCATCATCATAAGTCACCCGCGCATTAACTGGCTTAATCCGCGTGATGAGTTCTGTCCCCTTCACCAAGTAGGCTAAGTAACCATACAAGGATTTCATCAATGATGGGACCGCATAAGTCACTTCACTAATTGTCCCCAAAGCGGCAATATTCATGAAATATTTGGTCTGACCAGCTTGGTCAATTTCGCCAATATCCATCTTAATCGTTTCATGCTGCAAAATCACTTTGGCAGCTTCCAAAGGTTCGTCCCTGGGCAACTTCAAAGCACGTGCATAATCATTGGTTGTCCCTGCTGGAATCACTGCCATCATTGGGCGCTTTTCCAAAGGGGCTAAGCCATTAACGACTTCATTAATCGTGCCATCACCACCAGCTGCAACAATTAAATCAAACCCAGCTTCTGCCGCACGTTTCGCTTCTTTAGCGGCTGACAGCGGTTCTGGTGTCGTGGCAAAAGCCGACGTTTCATATCCTGCTGATTCATAAACTTGCAAAATATCCAACATCTCACGCTTGATAGCCTCTCGGCCAGATGTTGGGTTGTAAATAATTCTTGCTCTCATGTTCGCTTGTGCGTCACGGTGGTTAACACGGTACCGTGCTGACACAATCCTTTCTAAAATACTTATGTACACAGGCAAAAGCCTGTTATGACTGACCCGCAGTGTCGTCTGCTCAAATTAACGCTTAGCTAATTCCTCTAGCAATAACTTGTTCATGACAGTTGGATTAGCTTGTCCCTTTGACATCTTCATCAGTTGGCCAATCAAGAAGCCAGTGGCGCGGTCTTTACCGCCCTTAAAGTCTTCAATTGACTGTGGGTTGGCGTCCAACACGGTTGTAATCCATTCTAGCAAGATAGCTGGATCACTAATTTGCACCAAGCCATGCTTCTTGGCAAAAGCTTCTGGTTCTTCACCAACCATGATGGCTTCAAACACCTGCTTAGCTTGCTTAGTTGAAATCGTGCCATCTTCAATCAAACGAATCATGCCGGCCAAATGTTCTGGTGTCAATTGCGTTTCTGACAATTCCACTTGGTGCTTATTCATGTAGGCATTGACATCTCCAATGAGATAGTTCGCCGCCCGCTTAGCATCCGCACCAGCCGCCACTGTCGCATCATAGAAGTTCGCCATCGCCAATGTCTGCGTCAACACTTCAGCATCATAAGGTTCAATACCCAAATTCGTCACGTAGTCGTGTTGTCGTTCAGCAGCAGATTTTGGCAATTCAGCCGCTACCTTGTCAATCCAAGCCTGATCAATCACAACTGGTGCTAAATCAGGTTCTGGGAAATAACGGTAATCGTCGGCGCCTTCTTTAACACGCATCAAGATTGTTGACTTAGTTGGTTCATTATAACGACGCGTTTCTTGCTGAATCACACCACCAGCGCGCAATACTTCGGCTTGGCGCTTTTCTTCAAAATACAACGCATTGCGCACGTAGTTAAATGAGTTGATGTTCTTCATTTCAACCTTGGTTCCATATTGATCAGAACCATATGGTCGCAACGAAATGTTGACATCGGCACGCATCTGCCCTTCTTGCATCTTGGCTTCAGAGATGCCCGTAAATAAAATTGTTTGGCGGAGTTGTTCCAAATAGGCATACGCTTCTTCAGGTGATGCAATGTCTGCTTCTGACACGATTTCAATCAAAGGTGTGCCTTGACGATTCAAATCGACATAAGAATAGCCATCCGTACCGTGGGTATTTTTACCGGCATCTTCTTCAACGTGTAATTCCTTGATACGAACCCGCTTAACGCTGCCGTCTTCAAGTTTCACATCCAAGTAACCA
>USIU01000114.1 GCA_900554745.1 uncultured Leuconostoc sp. | reverse complement strand
TAGCACCCCTTGCCCCCGCTGTCAATGAAAAAAGCACGTGTGATGTCAACACGTGCTTTTTGAAACGTGGCTAGACGCCGCGAAAACGTTGGATTTTGAAGAAATCTAACAAGAAAGTTAAAATTGGCAACCCAATGACCAATCCCCAAACGCCAAAGAGTTTTTCCATGATAATCAAATTCAATAAAATCACCAAAATTGGCATGTGCGTCCGATGCGACATAAAATGCGGATGCAAAAAATACGATTCCAAGAAGTGAATCACAGCCACAGCAATCAAAATCACGATTACCGTATGCCAATTACCAACAATAAAAGCAGTAATCGTTAGCGGAATTAGCGATACTAATACGCCCACAACGGGAATCAAGCCTAAAATGAAAATCATGATGGTAAAGCCCAGCAAATATGGGAACTGTAAAAAGGCTAACACCGCCACCATCGCTGCCGTATTGATCACACAAATGAGCAGTTGCACTTCAAACAAGCGCCCCAAAATGATGATAAAACGGTGCAAAATAATGTAAAATTCACCAAAAAACTTTTTATAGGGGCTGTGCAGAAAATGCAATGACCAATTTCTAAGCTGCGGATACGTAATACAAAAAATGAAACTAAAGAGCAACGCTAAAATCAATTCGTAGATAATGTGCCCCAGTTGATTGATTTGCGAGAGTGCCTTCGTCAAAATTTGTTCGGTACTAAAGGAATTCGTATATTGATGAAAGTTTTTATAGACTTCTTTTAAAATGCCATGTGACCGCCAACTCGGATCGGTTGCAAGGACAATCATGCTTTTAACCTGATGGATTAATGTATTGGCACCATGATCAATCGCCCAAATGACAAAGCCAACAAAAACAATATAAACTAAACTAATGGCAATCCCGCGGGACAGCTTGAAAATGTGTTGTATCCGCTTACCAGCATTTAAAGCTAAATACGCAAAAATGGTTGTCAATAGCAGTAAAGCCATAAACTGTCTGAGCAAGAAAATGAGGACCACAATGGCCAGTAACACAAAATAGCGATAAAATCGCCGATTCATAACGGTTGCAAAAACGTTCATAGGGGCCTCTTTTCTTTGGTGACAACTACGTTAATTATTAGGCAATTTTTCGTTGCTTGCAGTATTGAATTCAGGATATTGGTCATCCGCAGAACCAACCTGCGCCAACTGGAATGCGGTCACATCACTACCAAATTCATCTCCAGTTGTGGCTGGTGACAAACCAAGTGCTGAACGCACCGTATCTGTCACAGCTTGTCGTTGTGCCGTCGTTACCCGTTGATAAGACACACCTTGATACATTTGTCCTTCACCTTGGACGGTGTAAGAATTGATATGCTTAGTTGCGGCCATGTAATTAGAGCCGAGTGCTAACATATCCCCTAATTTGAGATTTGAAGCAATGTTTTTTGTCGTGGCATTAATAAAGTCCGTGTTCAAAATCGTTGTCGGATTCTGCTTCACTTTGTTCATAATGGCTTCAAGCAAAATACGTTGACGCTGCGTACGCCCATAATCTCCCTTGGGATCTTGATAACGCATCCGCGAGAAGGCTAACGCGGCTTTCCCGTCCATCATCTGATAGTGCTTGAAATGCTCACCGTCGGCTGCGTAATAATAGTCGCTTTTTCCTTCAGTAAAACGATACAGATCGTTACCCGTTGCATGCGCCGTTTCTTGACTAAACTGGAAAGTCAGTGGCGAAACAGCTTTAATGCCGCCAAGGCGATCCACGACATCACCAAGCCCACTCATATTTACCATCGCAAAATAATTAATTGGGACATTAAACATTTTTTGAATCGTTGAGATGGTGGTGCCCACACCGTCGCCCAGCGTAGCTTCCTCATCAGCAGTTTCTTTAAACGCATAAGCCGCGTTGAGCTTTTGTGGGAAACTTTCTTCAAAGCCATCAATTGATGTCATAATATCTCTTGGTAACGAGATCAGTGTGGTTGTCTCTTTTTTAGGATTAACCGTGACTAACATCAAGGAGTCTGTCAAACCCGAACGATCACGATTTGCACCGAAACCGTCAGCAGTTCCCGTATCGGTTCCCAACACCAAAAAAGATATTGGCTGCTTATTTTTGATTAATTGACTCGACATTTTTTCAGATTTTAAACCGGTTGCCGAGTATGAATGCTCAATCGATTGTTTCAAACTGCTCGCATAGAAGATACCGAAACCAATACCCACTAATAGCAGTCCACTGAAAATAAATAACGCAATACGCCAACCTTTTTTACGCTTGGGTTGATGCAGGTCCGCCCTGTGACGATCAAGGCGCGTGGCTGACCCGTCAAGTGGCAATTCTGTCTTATGATTGTCAGACATATTGTCATTCCTTTGATGATAAATTTTTTTGCTACATTACTTAATTTAACACAAAAAATCGTAAAAGAAAAATAAATTTACGATATTAAAATACCGGACAAATTGGCTATAGACCAACCAATTTGTCCGGCAATACACTTAAGATTCGTTATCCTTCAAAATGTTTTTAACTTCAATCTGTGTCAACTTCTGACGGTTCGTCGTTGCAATAAAGAGTGGTACGATTTCTTCAACCACATCACTAAATTCCAACCCATAAAAGTTACTTGAGCTTACGGTGTGCGATTGCAACCAAACACGCCCACCGATTAAGAAACGATCCCAAGCATGAATGTTTGGGAGATTCAAGAGATCTGCATAGTATTGTGTCGCCACAACATATTTAAAATCACCGACATTCCCGTGTTTATTCATCGCATATTTAGGGAATTGTGGCTTTAACACATTTTGTTTAATCAACTCACCTGCTACCTGTTTGAGATAAACCGGAATTTGCGGCTCGACTTTAAAGCCTAGATTAAACGTCACGTGTACAATATTATCCGTCCCTAACATATCGACCGCATAACTTTTACCATACGGATCACTGGATTCTTTGACCGTCACAAACCAATAGATGGCGGCTCGTTTTGGTCGCGACCCCAGGATTGAATAAATGATCGACCGTTTGAGCATATAATTTTGATGCACATGGGCAATATAAACCAAATTTGTCGCAAAAATCGGTTCATCATCATCTTTTGACAAATTGATGAGTTGCTTGCGATAATCCTTCAATGAAACGTAATCATCCTGTTTGGAGATCGCTTCACGACGCTTGTTACCATAGTACCAAACGACCATCACCAGCAAAATAGCAAGCATAATGATTAACGTGGCGTAGCCGCCATGGATAAACTTAGCCAAACTGGCAATCAAGAACACAAACTCAATGAATCCAAACAAAACCAAAAAAACATATGCCAGGAGCTTTTGGCCTTGTAGCTTAATGAATTCAAACAAGAGTAGTGTCGTCATTAACATCGTAACTGTAATGGCTAACCCATAGGCCGCTTCCATATTATGCGACGTTTGAAAACTCCAAACGACCACCAAACCAACGGCACAAAGTAACCAGTTAACCATGCCAATGTACATTTGACCGCGCACATTGCTTGGATAAAAGATACGTAGTCGCGGCATCACCTTCAAGTTAATCGCCTCACTGACTAACGTATAAGCCCCTGAAATCAAGGCCTGTGACGCAATAATGGCAGCGAAAGTCGCCAAGATTACCCCAACAAAACGCCAATGACCCGGTAAAATTTCAAAGAAAGGATTTGCGGATTGCGCCAAAAGATCTGGTCGCTGACTATTCGTCATAATCCAAGCCCCTTGGCCCATGTAGTTCAACACGAGCATCGTATAAACAAACGGCCAACTGATATAAATATTTCGCTTGCCGACATGTCCCATGTCCGAATACAAAGCTTCCGCACCAGTCGTTGCCAAAAAGACGCTCCCGAGAATAAAAAGACCGGTCTTGTTTTCTGGATTAAAAAGGATTTGGATTGCATATACCGGGGATAAAGCTTTTAAAATGGCAAGATCAGCAAAAATATTAATCAGCCCAAAGACGCCAATAAATAAAAACCACACTAACATCACTGGTCCAAAAATATGCCCAATTTTTTTCGTCCCGGCTTTTTGAAACGTAAAAATTACCAGCAATAAGACGGTGACAACTCCGATAACGACGGCTTGACTATCTGGAAATAAGAAAGCACCAATTTGTTGATTTTTCAACCCTTCAATCGCAGTCGTTACCGTTACCGCAGGTGTCAATGTCCCGTCAGCAAGTAACGCCGCGCCGCCAATCAAGGCAGGAATCAGTAACCACTTTTTATTTGTGGCACGTACCCGACTATATAAAGCAAAAATACCACCTTCACCATGATTATCTGCTCGTAAGGCAATCAAGACGTATTTAATCGTCGTAATCAACATCAACGTCCAGAAAACCAACGAGACTGAACCCAGGACGAATTCTTGTAGTTGCTTGGTACTGCGGGCACTATTGAGAATAGAGTTCATCGTGTATAACGGTGACGTCCCAATATCGCCATAAACAATTCCCAACGCAACTAATGCACCAGCTGAAACCCACTTCGGTGCCTTAAC
>USIU01000113.1 GCA_900554745.1 uncultured Leuconostoc sp. | reverse complement strand
CTGCTCGCGCAGGGCTAACTGGCGGCACAAAATAAAAAGCTGTGGCTAACATGAGCCACAGCTTTTTTGATGCACTAACCCAGACTCGAACTGGGAGCAAAGACTTAGGAGGTCCCCGTTTTATCCCGTTAAACTATTAGTGCGAACTATCATATTATACCGTAATTTGGTCGAAAAACAAACGCGGTAAAGGGAACAACAGGTTTGTTAAACGTTTAAATGATAGGTTGACAATGTTTCGTGAGTGTGTTTTAATGTAATTATTAAATATAAAAGAGAAATATCACATGACCTTATCAGCACAAACAAACACACAAATTATTATCAGCATTATCATTATTTCGTGATAGGTGCTGACAATTTGTGGTGCCTATCAATGACGACTTGATAGGCAGCTGATTACCGTTTAGGGCACGCTGCAATTTTATTGCAGCGTGCCTTTTTGTTTTATTTCATTGGAGGGACAAAGATGACATTAACCGGAGAACAAGTAGCACTTGCTCAGCAATTATTTGACGCTTATCAGCAGCATACCCCATTGGATCAAGCTGATTTTGTGGACGTCGTTGCTGACTTTGAAACAGCCTATCAGGTACAAGATGCTGTGATGGCACAAAAAGGGGTGCCAACGGCAGGATACAAAGTATCGCTCACGTCACCAGAGACGCAGGCCATGTTTGCAGCCGATTCGCCATTATATGGTGCACAAGTCGCAGATAAATTTTTACCATCTGGCACGACATT
Source organism: uncultured Leuconostoc sp. (assembly GCA_900554745.1). Classification (GTDB taxonomy): domain Bacteria; phylum Bacillota; class Bacilli; order Lactobacillales; family Lactobacillaceae; genus Leuconostoc. The sequence continues at coordinate 3,771 of USIU01000113.1, read as the reverse complement.
GCGGTTAGCTGACTTTAATGAACCTTTAGTTGAAGTGGAGTTGCTCTTTACGGCGAAAGTCGCGTTAACACCTGATATGTCTGTCGAAACATTACTGAAAAATACTTTAGTGGCACCAGCCTTAGAAGTGCCAGATGCCCGTTTCAAAGATTGGTTCCCCACACTAAACAAGTATCTCGTTTTGAGTGATTGTGCGGTTGGGGGCGCAGTGGTAGCCGGCGATGACCGTGATGGTGCCAGCTTGACGGTTGCTGAACTGGCTGATGTACAAGCCACGCTGACCCATGATGAGACAGTCGTGGCGCAAGGGACAGGCGCAGCAGTGTTAGGCAATCCAGTGTTGGCTTTACAATGGCTGGTGGGCAAACTAGCAGACCAAGGCAAAGCCTTCCCCGCAGGCACAAAAGCCTCAACAGGAACCTTCCTATTACCACCACAACTCACGGCTGGTCAATGGCGGGCAACGTTTACGGGTGGCTTTGGTGAGGTCGTCTTGGATGTGAAAGGAAAGTAAGACACATGACAAATAAAAAACTCACGTGGCAACAATTGGTCTTGATTGCCTCATTAATCTTTGGGATGTTCTTTGGCGCTGGTAATTTGATTTTCCCGGTCCAGTTAGGGCAACTTTCTGGTGGTAATTGGCTACCAGCCACGCTTGGTTTCTTAGTAACGGGGACGGTGGTACCATTTCTTGCTATGTTAGCGGTCAGTGTGACGCATAGTCGCAGTGTTTATGATGTGGCGAAACCAGTCGGACATTGGTTCGGGTTGGCCTTTCTAGTCGCCATCCATTTGACGATTGGACCATTTTTTGGGACCCCACGTACGGCTGCCACCGCTTTTTCAATGGGCGTTGCACCATTTTTGGCACCAAAAGATCAAGGATTGGGGATGCTGCTCTTTTCCGGGGCGTTTTTCGGCTTAGCTTACTACTTAACCGTGAAGCAGTCGGGTTTGATGAAGTGGGTTGGAAAATATTTGAATCCACTCTTTCTCGCACTCTTGCTTGTGGTCTTGGTGTTGGCGTTGGTAATGCCGATGGGAAATACGCATCAAGCAGTCAGTGCAACGTATCAAGCGCACGCTGGTTTTCAAGGGATTTTAGATGGTTATAATACCATGGACGGGATTGCCTTGTTAGCTTTAGCTGTTTCCGTCGTTTATGCCGTTAAGGCATTGGGATTCCGTGATGCACAAGTATCGCGCGTATTAGCAAAGGCCGGGTTATTAAGTATCGTAGCTGAAGCGGTGTTGTATACCGCATTGGTATTGCTTGGGGTAACAAGTTTGGGACAATTTAAGGCTGCCGCTAACGGTGGGGATGCCTTTGCCCAAATTGTCGCGCACTATGCGGGTAATTTTGGCACGGCTTTGACAGGGGTTGTCGTGACATTGGCGGTCTTTACTACGGCCATGGGGCTATTTGTTTCATTTGCTCAAGACATGCATTTGGTTTTTCCAAAAGTCAGTTATCTCTGGTTTTTGCGGGTTATCGCCTTTGGCTCATTTGTCACTGCCAATGCCGGTTTGACCAACATCGTGGCTTGGTCCGTCCCTGTCTTGATGTTCTTATACCCACTGTCACTGGTATTGATTATGCTATCGTTGACGGCTAAGTACTTCGATTACGCGCCAGTAGTCTACCACAGCGTTGTTGGCTTTGTGGCGCTGCCAGCCTTGCTTGATGCTTTGGCCAGTTCACCATTTATGTCCGGCCGCGTGGCACAACAGGTCGTCAATACTTACCATCAATTGATCCCATTTTCAGCTTTAGGATTTGGGTGGTTAGTACCAGCAGTTGTCGGTGCAGTCGTGGGTCTTGGTGCATATAGTTTGGCACAAATGACGCAAAAATCCAGCGTTACCGTTAAAGTTGATGAGTCGTTTTAAACGTTAGAAAATCCCCATATCGGGGCTTTTTTGTTATAATAGACACAGTAACTAATTGGAAGGAACGCGTGGTAATTTGTTTTACCCGCTAAATTGATTATCATGGGAAAATTTGTTGAGATGGATCATCCCTTGATCCAACATAAGCTAACAATGATTCGTCAAAAGAATGTGGGCACAAAAGATTTCCGTGCCCTGGTTGATGAAATTGCAATGCTCATGACTTATGAAGCAAGTCGTGATTTACAATTAGAAGATGTGGTGATTGAAACACCTGTGGCAACGACAACTAAGAAGCAATTAGCAGGTAAGAAGTTGGCCGTTGTACCAATCCTACGCGCTGGTTTAGGCATGGTTGATGGGATTGTGCAACTCATCCCAGCGGCAAAAATTGGCCATATTGGTATGTATCGTGATGAAGAAACTTTGGAACCAGTGGAGTATTTCATCAAGTTACCAGAAGATATTGACCAACGGGATGTTTTGTTGGTTGATCCGATGTTAGCAACTGGTGGTTCGGCTAAAGATGCGATTTCTGCTTTAAAGAAGCGTGGCGCCAAGAACATTAAGTTGATTACGTTAGTGTCAGCACCAGAAGGCGTGAAAGCCGTGCAAGACGCACATTCAGACGTCGATATTTATACTGGCTCACTGGATGATGGCTTAAATGAAAATGGTTATATTGTGCCAGGTCTCGGGGATGCCGGCGATCGCTTGTTTGGGACAATGTAATGTGGAAAGACTTGCTTGCAGGTCTTTTTTCATTAAAATAAAATGAATTAAATTAAAAGTGTTGACATTGTTTTTTAAGTTGTGTATAGTAATACTCATCAAGAAACAAGCAAGTAATTGCTCAAAAGGGAGAACGCTCATGACACAGACATTCAACAAGCAAGTTAATCACACACTCCTCCTCAACCTCCTTCTCATCTGAGTCTAGTAGGTTGTTATTTGAGCAAATCAGCTACTAGACTTTTGTAAAGTGTAGTGGCTGGTTAGGAAAAAATACGTGAAAACGTCCTAACGAGCAATCGTTGGGGCGTTTTCTTGTTCCCGACGATTGCACTGCTCAATTGAAGTGTAAATGAAAGGGAATGAAGATTATGGCACAAAATGCAATGACAACGGCAAGTCCAGTGGACACAGAACGCATCCAAGAAAAGGCAGTTGAAGCGAAGGCATCAATGCGCGAACTTGTTTATAACACGTCGGCAGCGGTATCCAATGCCATTTTGGTGACGTTGGGGATGGGCTTGTTGTTACAAACAATTGCGGGATTTATTAATTGGGCGCCGATGGTACAAATGGGCGCGATCACGAAGGTGATGCTACCAGCTGCGTTTGGGGCAGCCGTCGCGTCACAAATGAAAACTAACACGATGGTCATGTTTAGCGCCATGGCTGCCTCAACTGTCGGCGCTAATGCGGTGTTCTTTAGTGCCGCCGCTGTGCAAGGGGTGACAGCAACGGGTTATGCTGGTTCGCAAGCTGCCGGTTCAGCAATCATCACGACTGGACAACCCATTTCTGCAGTACTTGCGGCAGTGATTGCGGTGGTATTTGGTAAATGGTTGAGTGGCAAGACGCCATTGGATATGGTTATTGTGCCAGCCGCTACGACCATTGTTGGAACGGTCAGCGGGTACTATTTGGCCATGATTACAACCCCAGCTTTGGTAGCGGTTGGTCAATTCATTGCGGCAAGTGTGGCTGTTAGCCCGATTATTGGGACGGCGGTTGTGGCAATGGTCTTTGGTGCTTTGACAATGACCCCGGCATCAGCTGCCGCCTTGGCTGTGGCGATTGGTGCCACTGGGGTAACGTCTCCAGAAGCGGCTGGTGCCATTTTGATTGGGACAACGGCGGTATTTGTTGGCT
>USIU01000112.1 GCA_900554745.1 uncultured Leuconostoc sp. | reverse complement strand
TAACTATGCTAGCGCAATAAGGTTACTACGAGACTTTCCTGAAGAACGTCATTATCTAAGCAGAAAATGGTGGGTAGCATTTACAATGCCGTGCTACAATGCCCTGAACACATTGATACGATTTATCGGTATTTTAAATACTGTGACAAAGCAGGCGAGTTGGCAAACTGATCATTTCAAAGATGAGTTGACAGAAATAAAAAAGATACTTTATTCAGACTTGAAAATAACTAAACGAAGGAAAAGAACAGATTGATGGGAAATAAGGTTTTTACTTACAAATTAAGTACATTTATTAATGCGAGTCACGCAGTGCGTTGGCCAGATGAAATGGAAGCTGAACATCGCCATACCTGGGAGTTAATCCTAAATATTCGGCCTTTTATTGCTGGTAAATTACTAAAAATTGATGATATAGAAGAAGTTATTGAGGCTTCACTGCAGACATTTTCTGGTCGGTTCCTCAATGACATGTCACGCTTTGATAACGTGAATCCAACGCTGGAAAACTTTACGGAGATTCTTTTCGATGACCTCACGCAGGCATTATCAGGGATTTCTATGCAATTGGTTGAACTATCAGTTGGAAACTCACCGACAAGGTTCTACCATATTACTTTGGAAGACAACTAAACTTGTACGATAATAGTGATGCTGTTGCTTTGTGAAATTAACACTATCGTTATGAAGGTTTGTATGGTAAAATGGTTTAGTAAAAGGCGTTGTAATACATAATGTTCGTGTTTTACTAAAAAATAAAATGGGCATCCGCAGAGGGACACTCACGGATAGGTGCAAACAAATCTTGTCGATTTTGAATCACATGGTTTTCTCCGACAAACCTATCCCGTCTGAAAGCAGCTGTTGGTGTTCTAGGAGAAAAATATATGTCTGGTGTAATTGTTGTCGGTTCGCAATGGGGCGACGAAGGTAAGGGAAAGATTGTTGACTTTTTTGCGGAAGACGCAGATGCCGTTGTCCGCTATCAAGGTGGCAATAACGCAGGTCACACTATCTGGCATGGTGACACAAAGTTTGAATTGTCAGCCTTGCCATCTGGTATCCTAACTGAAGGACAACTGGCAGTTATTGGTAACGGTGTGGTGGTGAACCCTGAAGCTTTGTTGGCTGAAATTGCTGAAGTGCAATCAAAGGGGATTTCAGTTGATAACTTGCGTATTTCCAACCGCGCACATGTCATCATGCCTTATCACATTGCGCTTGATAAAGCAGCAGAATCATCATCAAACAATCGTATTGGTACCACTAAGAAGGGCATTGGCCCAGCCTACACGGATAAAATTTCACGTGTGGGTATCCGTATGGCTGATTTGGTTGATCCTGAAGTCTTTGCCAAGTTGCTGCAAGAATATTTGCCATTCAAAAATGCACAATTGACCAAGTTGTATGGCGAAGAAGCGCTTGACTACGACACAATTTATTCAACTTATGTGGAATATGGCCGTCAATTAGCGCCATATGTTACTGACACGTCTTACTTGTTAGGTCAATTAATGGCCGACAAGAAACGCGTGGTGTTTGAAGGTGCGCAAGGTATCATGCTTGACGTGGATCATGGCACATATCCTTATGTGACTAGTTCAAACCCAACGGCTGGTGGTGTGATGAACGGCGCTGGTGTTGGTCCTAATCAAATTCAAGATGTGGTTGGCGTGATTAAGGCTTACACGTCACGTGTTGGTGAAGGGCCATTCCCAACTGAATTGCACGATGATATTGCTGATCATATCCGTGAAGTTGGGCATGAATATGGCGTTGTGACCAAGCGTCCTCGTCGTATTGGTTGGTTAGATGCCGTAGCTTTGCGTCATGCTGTGCAAGTCTCTGGTTTGACAAAGTTGGCGATCAACTCACTCGATGTTTTGTCTGGTTTAAAAGAACTAAAGATTGCCACATCTTACACGTATAAGGGTGAAGAAATTCATCATTTCCCTGCATCTGATACGTGGTTTGAAGGGCTGGATGTGAATTATGAAACATTGCCTGGCTGGGACGAAGACATCACTGGTGTGCAAACATTTGATGAATTACCAGAAAATGCCCAGCGTTACCTAAAGCGTATTTCTGAATTGCTATCCGTTGAACTGTTGAGTTTTGCAGTTGGACCAAAGCCAGAAGAAACACACTTGATGAGTGATGTTTGGCAATAACAAGCAATAAGCGCAAATAGCTGAGGAATAAGCATGGCATTACAAGCTGGGGATTTACTGTTCATCAAAAATCAACATGAGCCGATGGATGAGGCCATTGCTGCGTCAACGGGGACTTATGTACATGTTGGCATCGCTGTGGATGACCAAACCGTTATTCATGCAAGCCCGCGTTATGGCGTGGCGATGCAAGGGTTGGCGCAATTTCAAGCTGAATTTGGTCGGCCTGATGTTTATCGCCCGCAAATTGATGACGTGACAGATGTCATTGCCCGAGCGAAAACGTATCTTGGGCAACCCTATAATGCCACTTTTTATCCTAATGGCGAGGGGCTTTACTGTTCTGAATTGGTTGAAGTAGCTTTTGGGGACTTGTTACCATTTGCGCCACAATCACTACGTTTTCATGATGCCACACATGAGATTTCAGCTTATTGGCAAGAATATTATGCTAAATTAGGGGTCGCGGTCCCGGTTGGCCAGCCGGGGTCTAATCCCGAGGCGATGGCGCAATCACCGCAACTAACCTTTATTGGGACTCTATAAAAAAGCACGTTCTCAAACGAGAACGTGCTTTTCTTATGCCTTAACGTAGGCTTCTTCGGAAATCACAATTTGGTTGGTGTCAGTATCGACATCCGCGTACAAATTAGCACTTTCTGGGTGTAATAGATAGTAATCAGCCAATTGATCAGCAATTTGATCTTGAATGACACGACGCAAAGGTCGTGCCCCTAAAGCGGGGTTGTATCCCAACTTGGCAAGTTGTTGCTTAGCAGCGTCACTGACCGTTACGTGGAGTTGATTATCCGCCAAATTAGCGTTCATATCCGCTAATAACAAGTCCACAATTGTCAAAAGATGATCTTGCGTCAAGTGATCGAATTCCACAATGTCATCAAAACGATTTAAGAATTCTGGGCGGAAATAATTTTCCAAACGTTGGAGCAACTTGCTTTGCGCATCCACTTGATTGAAGCCCATTGGCGTATTGCCCGTATCGGTTGAGCCAGCATTTGACGTCATAATAATGACGGTATCTTTAAAGCTGACCACATGACCTTGCGCATCAGTCAAACGGCCATCATCCAAAATTTGTAAGAACATATTCATCACATCTGGATGTGCCTTTTCCACTTCGTCAATGAGAACCAGTGAATAAGGTCGGCGACGAACCTGTTCGGTGAGCTGGCCAGCTTCTTCATAACCGACATAACCAGCTGGGGCACCGATCATTTTCGAGACTGCGTGCTTTTCCATGTATTCTGACATATCAAAGCGAATCAAGGCGTCTTTGCTGCCAAACATTTCCTTAGCGAGTTGCTTGGCTAATTCAGTTTTCCCCACGCCAGTTGGACCGACAAAGAGGAAGGAACCAATTGGACGACCAGATTTCGTCAAGCCAATACGGTTACGACGAATGGCTTTGGCCACCGTTTGAACGGCTGCATCTTGCCCAATCACATGGGCAGACAACTGCGCATCCAATTCACGGAGCTGGTTGGCTTCGTTGTCTTTTAAATCACCAACTGGAATATCCGTCTTATCTTCGATAATTGTTAAGATATCTTGTTCCGTGACCGCTTGTGGTTTGAACATTTCCGGATGGGCTTCAACTTGGGCTTTTTGTGATTCAAGCTGGTTGACTTGATCGCGCCAATAACTGGCTTTCTCAAAGTTCTCTTGATCAATCGCTGCTTGTTTGAGCTTATCGGCCGAATCAATTTTAGCTTGAATCGCTTTAGGATCGGCGATTTTCATTGACAAATTCTTGCGAGAACCAGCTTCATCAATTAAGTCAATCGCCTTATCGGGCAAAAAGCGTTCTGGCAAGTAACGGTCAGATAAGGCGACCGCCGCCGCAATGGCGTCATCCGTATAAACCACATGGTGGTAGTCTTCGTAACGCTGTTGAATGCCTTCTAAAATCTTGATCGTGGCAGCCATTGAGGGTTCGTTAACCTGTACCGGTTGGAACCGACGAGCAATCGCGCCATCTTTTTCAATTTTACGGTATTCGTTTAAAGTTGTGGCGCCAATTAATTGGAATTCACCACGTGCCAAAGCAGGCTTGAGAATGTTGCCGGCATCCATGCCGCCTTCGGCATTACCAGCACCCATGATTTCGTGCACTTCGTCAATAAACAAAATGATGTCGTCGTTGTCTGCGACTTCTTGCATTAATTGACGCATCCGCGCTTCAAACTGACCACGCATAGCAGTCCCTTGAACCAGTGCAGACATATCTAATCGGATAATCTCTTTTGACTGCAATTTTTCAGGAACTTTATTGTGAACAATTGCTTGCGCAAGTCCTTCGACAACGGCTGTTTTACCAACACCGGGTTCGCCG